>NZ_JAPQLM010000127.1:0-19260 GCF_028981765.1 Wolbachia endosymbiont of Drosophila seguyi | reverse complement strand
ATCTAAAAAATATGGTGGAAAACCTTAAGACTATAAAAGGTATAGGATATCTTACTGCTGTTGCTGTTGTCGCAGAAATGCCATCAGTTGATAACTTTGACAATGCTAAACAATTTACAGCTTTTGCTGGTCTAAATCCAGGACATTATCAATCGGGATCGTCAGTAAGTAAGAGAAGTTGCATATGCAAAATAGGATCTGAGCGTATTCGAAAAGCTCTTTATATGCCAGCTATAGTAGTCAAAAACCATAATAATCATTTTCAAAAGTTTTGTCAGCGTCTAGCAAGTAAAGGCAAATGTCCAAAAGTCATAGTTCTTGCGTTAATGCGAAAATTAATGCATGTCTTTTTTGGTATTCTTAAAAATAATCAACCATTTAATTGTAATTTTGTTGGATAATTTGTTTGACAGCAGAGACAGTATCTGGGATCCAGATTGGGCACTAAGTTGGTAAACACGAAAGCGATTAATCCTTTACAACGTTTTTGATGGAACTGCGCGAAAGAACTGGATGCCAGTGTCACGCACTGGCATGACACCCATTTCTTCCTATAGTTGTCTTTTCTCGTCTACCTTATTTTGCCACTCTGCTGAACAGATACATAACATTTGCTATACAGAAACTCTGCGATACCAAAATAAATAAAGAGGTACGCCACTTGCAGTGAATAAGCTTGCGATCAGCAAGGTATTCACAGAAGTTTCAAATATTACCCAGCAGCAAAAGGTTGTTGCTATACTGCCAATTAAAAATTTGTAACAACTCTTTTCTTGCACAATAACTTTGAGAAAAGCAAGACTGCATGCAAGGTAAACAAATAAAAATGAAACTACAGAAAAGTCGATAATTGATGTGATCCGCTTAGCAAAATTGTTGCTTGAAGTGAGGATTAGTAAAGTTGCAGTTCCAACTGAGCTAGTTGTTATGCCCCAGAAAGGAGAACCGTGCTTGTTTCTTTGAGCAAAAAACTGTGGCATCAGTTTATCTTTTGCAAGGCCAAGGGCCACTTGTCCACTAGCTAGTACCCAAGCGTTTAAAGTACCAACACAAAAAATGAACGCAGTTATAGAAATAATCAAGTGCCAATTGCCAGAGGCCATAATTTTTATTGCGTCAACATATGGTGCTCTTGAACTTGCTAAATCATTGCCATTTATTAATCCCATAATTGCAAGATTGTTGATAAAATACACAACAGCAACAGAGATTGTTCCAAGTACCACAGCTCTTGGTATTGTTCTAGCTGGATTATCAACTGACCCTGCAGGTGCTGTTGCCAATTCAACTCCAATAAAACCCCATAGAGTAATAAGTGTAGAACGGGCAAGAATCTGCGATGTTGTAAGATTTGATATTTCTTCACTTATGATGAAGTTATTTCTATCAAAAAAAAACAATGCTGCTATAGGTATTACAAGCAATACAGAAATTTTTATCACCGTCAATAAAAACTCAACACGTCCAGCAGTAGCTACTCCTCTAAAATTTATTAGTGTAATAATTGTAAGTAATAACATCTCTAAAAACAGATGTACGTTTTGAATATCTTCATGGAAAAATGGTGTAAGATAACCAACACCCACAACTATTACGGCTGTTGTGCTAACCCATGAGATCACCCAATACGTCCAACCAACAAAAAAAGCTGCAGCAGGGCCAAAAGCATGCTTTACATAGACGTGAGGGCCACCCGTTTCCGGAAATTTTGCGCAGAGTGAGGCAAAAACTAAAGCAAGAGATATAGCACCAAGCCCTGATATTATCCAGCTTATAAGGCTATACATGCCATATGGAGCAAGGCTAATTGGAAGCATAAAAATTCCAGAGCCAATTTGGCTGCTAATCACTAAGGCAAAAATAGCCCAAAAACCTATTTTATTTGACACAATAATTCTTATCTAAATAGATTAACAATATACCCTAAACTCAGAAATTTCAATTGATCTTTTAACATAAAAACTTGCATTTTTTTCAATTTATTCCTAAAATAGATTATATTAACAGATTATTAAGAGGGGGTTATGAATCCGAGATTAAAAGCATTTTTGGTTGTTTGTAGTATTATTGCATTTTTGATTGCACTTTTGTTTCTCGTGTATTATTTAAATCTTCTTGTTAACTATATCCTTGACCCGATTCTAGTTCGTCCCTTTGAAAGATTATACAAAAACTTAATTGTTGATGGTCTTTATGCCTATTTATCTACAAGCACTTCTAGCCCTGCACTAGCATTTTTGGCTACAGGTTTTATTGTTATTGCTGCGTTTATTTGCCTGAATAAAATGCTTCTTCCCTTGCAAGAGAAGATCATAAACAACTATACCTCCTTTAAAAACAACAATATTGATAGCAATAGCATGTTGTTTGAGGTTTATAAAGATCCAACAATAAAATTAAAGGACAAAATCTTATTCTTCAGTATACACTTGATATATTACCTACAGCTTCCATTTTTGTATATTGCATCAAAGGTATCAGCTCTACGTGGGTTTCTTATATTTAATTTTGGTTTATTATTGTTAAATTATGCACTGCTAATTCCAGTAGCACTTCTTGAGTTAATAAAATATCCATCAGTAAAACTCTTTTCACCTTTGGGTTTGAATGTAAAGCAGCTAAGCTTTTTGTTTAATGTAAGTGATGTGGGTACTAGTAGTCAGAGCGTTCATACTAGAAGTTTTCAGCAAAGCGTTATTGAATGTGCCAAAAAATTAAAGGAAGAACATGGTACGCCGTTAAATGAGTTGGATGAAGAGTTTAAAAGTTATATAAGCGGTTTAACAAGTCAGCAAAAACGAATGATAGAACCTTATCTAAGATTGGATGGTTATGAAACTGGGGAGTGGGTAAATTGGGCAGATTCACAAACCGGATTGACATTGACACAGGCTATAAATTTAGTTTTAATTGCGGCAAGAAAGCAAAATGCAGATATAGAATTATTGAAGTCTATATTACTGGTTCGCTTTGAGGAAAGTAATCGCCAATGTGGTCCTGGAATGCTCAACCGTATCATTTATGCATTAAGTGGTCTTAAAGCGGAAAATAATTTTGCAGCTCAACTAGAGCCTCAGCCAATAGGAAAGTTGGCTAGTGATGCTACTAAAAGATTTCTTGAGAAATATGTGGATAAGCACTACCATAAAATAAAAGTTTTGAAAGAAAATTTTGATAATTTGTATTCACCAAGTTCTGGGGTGGATTTGAGCAGCGTGAGTGATGAAGTAAAGGATGGCATTTCTTATACAAGAGATGCTATAAAAGAATTTGTGTTTAAGGAATTATATGTAAAGTTTTATAACGACTATGGAGAACATATTCGGAGAGGGCAAATAAAACAAAGGCTAAGAGAATTAATAACAGATGAAGTCATAGATGCAGCAATATCTTATAAGATAGACGAGATAGAAATTCCTGCAGAACCACTTACTTATCTTGAAAGAGTAAAAAAAATTTTTGGAGGTCATGCAAGTTCTTCTGCTGCTTAGTGGTTTAGTTCGTGCTATATAGCTAAACTGACTTAGATTTACTGACAATTTTAAAACAACAAATTCGTCATTCCGCTACTAGTTAGCGGAATCTATACCGCGAATGAATCCATAGCTGTACGAACATTGTGATTTGAGAGCAATTTCCACAAGGGAGGGTGTCATTCCAGTGCTTGGCACTGGAATCCAGCCTTTATTATGCAGCCACTTGGTTGAAATTAAGTCTTCTGGATCCCAGTGTCTAGGCACTGGGATGACACCATTTGCTGTGCAATTTACCTTCAAAAATGAATGTTCGTACAGCTATGGAATGAATCGTGGTATGACGCGTTAGCTATAGCTTTGTCTTCCCTTTTCTGAATGGCTTGCAAGCTGCTATCTCTACAAAAACTATATTTTTCTTCAGAAGAGAGTTATATTGTAACTATGGACAAAATAATCATAAAAAAATTTGGTGGGACTTCGCTAACTGATTTAAACCGAGTTGCAAATTTGATAAAAAACGATATTGAGAAAGGTTGTAATGTAATCGTTGTTGTATCTGCTGTTGCAGGATTTACTGACCAAATGGTTTTTCAGGCTAGGCAAATCTCAAATTTAAGTTATAGACAAGAGTTATCAGAGTATGACGTTATGCTTTCAGCAGGAGAACAAATCTCTTGCGGTCTATTAGCTATCACTCTCCAATCGATCGGAGTTAATGCTAAATCGTGGCTTGCCTGGCAGTTACCAATTGTAACTGATGATTTTTATTCTGAGTCTAAAATAAAAACAATAAAGATTGAACGTGTGAAAAGATCTTTTGCTGAGGGTTATACTGCTGCGATCATTGCTGGTTTTCAGGGTATAAATGATGATAGAATCACTACTTTTGGAAGAGGAGGCTCTGATATATCAGCAGTTGCCTTCGCGGTAGCCTTTGGTGTTAGAACTTGCGAAATTTTTACTGATATTGATGGAATATATACAGCAGACCCGAGAATTGTTCCAAAGGCACGCAAGCTCAAATTTATCTCTTACGATGAAATGTTGGAAATGTCGTCATCTGGTGCTAAAATACTGCATAATCGTTCAGTACAACTTGCAATGAAACATAACATTAAAGTGCAAGTGCTATCCACTTTTAAGGAAGTAGAAGGCACCACAGTGCTACACAAAAGGGATGTACTAGAGAGATACTTAATTACTGGAATAACTTATAGCACTAATGAAGCTCTTGTAACTTTCACTAACCTTGCAAATAACTTGCGTACTTTAAGAGATATAGCAGGAGCAAACGTTAAAATTGATATGATACATGGGTCAAGTTTTGTTATCTCCAAATTTGATATTGATTTAATGGAAAAGTTACTGAATAAGAATGAAAATTATGCTATAAACGATAATGTAGCTAAAATTTCAATAATTGGTATTGGTGTTATGTCTAACACTGAAGTGATGCACCGCACACTCAAGGTTTTAAGCGAAAAAAAGATAGAAATACTTGCTATCACAACATCTGAAATCAAAATCAGTATAATTGTTCAAAAAGAATGCGCTGTAGCTTTAGTCAAAGATTTACATACTGAGTATGAGCTTGATATGCAGCACTAGGATAGGCTTGACGTCCAGTTGTCTAAGAGTATGTCTTAAAAAGGAATGAGGAAAAAAATATGATAGTGTAAGTAAAAAATAGGAGGGAAAATTGTATCCAAGTGATATAAGTGATAAGGAATGGGAAATTTTGGAGCCACATGTTGCACAAGGAAAGATAGGGAGGCCAAGAAAGCACAATATCAGAACAATTATTAATGCAATAAGGTATATAATGAGAGGTGGTTGTCAATGGAGAATGCTGCCGAAAGATTTTCCTCCATGGAAGACGGTGTATGACTATTTTCTCAGGTGACGTAGTAATGGCAAATTGGAAAAAATACATAATATGCTAGTAAAAGAGGTAAGAAAAATGTTTGGTAAAAATGAAACACCTTCAGTAGGAATAATTGACAGTCAATCAGTAAAAACCACTCAAAAAGGGGATCCAGAGGATATGATGCTGAAAAAAAAATAAAGGGTAGAAAACGTCATATTGTTGTAGATACAGTGGGCTTAATTATTGCGGCTGATGTTCATAGTGCAAGTGTTCAAGATCGTGATGGTGCTCTAAATCTTTTCACTCAAGCTAAATACAAGGCTCCAACTTTACGTAAGTTTTTTGCTGATCAAGGATACATAGCAAAACCGCTGTTTATTGGAGACAGGATACGATTACCAAGAAAGCTGTTGATGTTACAGGATTTTTCGACAATCTGGACCACAATTTAGCACTGCAGGCTATCAAGAAGCACACAGACTGCAAATGGGTCATACTGTATGTTGAAAGGTGGATGAAATCCCCTATTCAGCAAGCAGATGGCAGTAAGGTAGTTAGGGAAAAAAGGAGTTCCGCAAGGAGGTTCAATAAGCCCAATCATTTCAAACATATTTATGCACCATGCATTTGATATATGGATGAAACAAAATCACCCAACAGTACCATTTGAAAGATATGTGGATGATGCGATAGTGCACTGCAGAACTAAAAGACAGGCAGAATTTATGCGAGCAGCAATTGAAGAAAGATTGGCATAATGTAAGCTAAAATTGCAACCTGATACCAATGCCATTCCAAAACTCCATCATTATACTGCCTTAGTATAACCTTCTCACTTCTATTGTCTATTTGTTTGTTATGTAATAGAAATTGGTATGAGATTGAAGAATTAAGTGTGAACGGTTACAGAATTTTTGCCAGGAGAAACATATAGTTAAAGTAATTCAGATTTGTAAGATATGTTTATCTGCAATTATAGCTTCAACAGTAGGCAATGTTGCTTTTAATTACCTCAACATTTTCTCTTGGCAATTCTTTAATGAACCGAGAAGTGCGCATCGGTTGCCACTGGTTGTTAATTTCCCTCCTATCTGCACATGAAATGATTAACCTTTCTTTGGCTCTGGTTATGCCAACATATGCGAGTCTCCTTTCTTCTTCTAAAGCTTTACCACTTTTGTCATCAAAAGATCTTTGATGAGGAAATAATCCCTCTTCCCAACCAGGTAGAAACACGCACGGGAATTCAAGTCCTTTGGCTGCATGAAGAGTCATAACATATACGGTGTCATCGTTATTCATATTATCCACTTCCATCACCAGACTTATATGCTCCAAGAAAGTTGTGGCATTATCGAAATTTTTTAAAGATGAGATGAGCTCTTTAACATTTTCTATTCGTGCTAAGCCTGTTACCTCCTCATTTTCAAGCATTTCAATATATCCTGATTGGTTTGCTACGATTTTAACGAATTCATGCAGTGGTTTTACGCTTACTATTTCTTCCCAAGCTTTAATTTTATTTAAAAAATCGTTGAGTGAGAGTTTAATTCTTTCGGTTACCTGATTACTATTAACTAATATTTTTGCTGCCTCAAAAAAAGAAATTTTGTTATCCTGAGCAGTCGTGTATATTTTCTTTAGAGTTGTAGCTCCTATGCTTCTTTTTGGCCGATTTACTATCCTTTCGAAAGCTAAGTCATCGTTATTGTTTGTAACAAGTCTTAAATATGCAATTATATCCCTGACTTCCTGACGTTCGTAGAATTTTACGCCACTTATAATCTTGTAGGGAATTGAATATTTTATAAAATACTCTTCGAGAACTCTAGTTTGAAAAGTGGCCCTTACCAGCACTGCAATGTCACTAAATCTGTATTTATTGAGTTTCAATATCTGTTCGCTTATGAACCTTGCTTCAGCTTTCCCATCCCATAATTTTATTAGATTTACCTTTTCCCCTTCAATGTTTGTTGTCCACAATTTTTTTTCTAAGCGAGTCTTATTGTGATTGATAACATATGACGCAGTTGCAAGTATGTGGGATGTTGACCTGTAGTTACACTCTAGTTTAACGGTTTTTGCATTTTTAAAATCATCAGAAAACTTCAAAATATTTTCAACTTCTGCACCACGCCAACTATATATCGACTGGTCATCATCTCCTACACAGCAAATATTTGAGTGCTCTTTTGCAAGGTATTTTAGCCAAAGATATTGTATCGCATTTGTATCTTGATATTCATCTACCATAACATATTTAAACTTGTTTTGGTAGTAGGACAGAACTTCGGTCTTTTGATTAAAGAGCTGTATGTTATATAGCAATAAGTCACCAAAATCGACAGAATTAAGGAATTTCAACCTTTCCTGATACTGGTGATAGACTTTGAGTGCAGTTACATATACTGGCCTAAATGATTGAATATCTTCCACTTCAGATGGCAATAAGCACTTCTCTTTCCATTGCTGAATAATATTCATAATGGTCTTACATTTTTCTGATAGGTAATCAGGATTTATTTCATTGATAATATTTTTTATTACCTGTAATTGGTCATCCACACCAATGATTGTAAAATTGGGGTTTAAGCCCACAATTTCTGCGTGCAGGCGCAAGATTTTTGCTGCAATTGCATGGAAAGTGCCAAGCCATGGTATGTTTGTGCCCGTTAGCTCAAGTACCCTTGATACCATCTCATTTGCTGCTTTATTTGTAAATGTAACTGCTAATATCTCATCAGAATAAGCGTGACCGTTTCTAATTATGTGTGCTATTCTTGAAGTAATCGTTCTTGTTTTTCCCGTCCCGGCTCCTGCCAGTATCAAAACTGGTCCATCTATGTTAGTTACAGCTGATTGTTGTTCTGGATTTAGCAGTGAGAGATAATCGTTCATCGTAGCCCTATAGATTATAACTTCGTAAAGTTAAACCTATGATTGAAATACTGTAAAGGTTTTATTGAATAGAACAGTTAAAGAATGCTTCACTCAAGTACTACATATTTAAACGTAGGTTTTACATCTATTTTGTTTTAGTAGTTTCAGGTGTATGTCGAGTAACAACAACTTGATTTGAGGTATTGGCACCAGAACTTCTGCTTGTTGGGTGGATAAGTGGAGTTTGGAATGGCTTATATGTACGGTTTAGTTCCTTCATTTCTATTTCTTCAACTTCAACAAGGGGTTTTTCTTTTGGGGTATAGCGATTATGCGTTGCAGGTCGTTCAGTGAGATTTTCATATGTTTCTTTCAACCAAGTTCCGATATCATACATAAATCCATACGCTTTTTCTTTAAATTCTCTCAATGATCTACTGAAACTTGCTAGTGTGTTATTAAAGTAAATTGTCATATAGTCTCTTGTGGTGTATTGATAACTTTCTCCATCTAGTCTGCTACTTTGTGCGTTAGAACTATTGTTGCTTTTAAAATAACCAAATATGTTGTACATTTTGAGCCGCCATTAATTACTAACATACACATATTATATATTGATAAATTAAGGACTTAGAAAGCGCTCTGTATAATAATTTAAAATGGAGCTGGAGCTTTGTAGTACAATGTTTTCAAACGTTTAATATAATATTGACTTTACAACGATAGTCACTTTAAATTAGTAACTATTGTTGCAGTTAAAGTATCAATGCCTTTTTTCTTTTATTTTTTTGCAATTCTTAGCATTTTATCTGCTGTATGCGTAATTAGTGTAAGAAATCCTGTGCATGCAGTATTATTTTTAATTTTCACCTTCGTTAACTCTGCAGTGCTTTTCATTCTCCTTGGAGCTGAATTCATCGCTATGATGGTACTGATAGTATACATCGGTGCAGTTGCAGTGTTGTTCCTCTTTGTAGTTATGATGCTCGATATTGACTACATAAGATTGCGCCAGGGTTTTGCGAAGCATTTCACTCTTGGTGCTATATTGTGTGGTGTGTTTTTTTTGATTATCAGTTTTGTAATCCGCAGCTCAACGCTGAATATAAGTAATGTTATAAACTATAATGCCAATAACGTGAAAGCTATCGGTAATTTGCTCTACACTGACTACATGTACGCTTTTCATCTTTCTGGAATTTTGCTACTTGTTGCAATTGTCGGTGCAATTGCTCTTACTTTGCAGGACAAGAAAAAAGGAGTTAAAAAACAGAATGTATTAAAGCAATTGACGCAATCTTCATCTGTAAAATTGGTTAAGGCTAAATTTGGAAAAGGAGTGGAATGGAAATAGGATTAAATCATTTTTTGATAGTTGCTGCTATTTTGTTCACTGTTGGGGTGTGCGGTATTTTCATCAACCGTAAGAGCATAATCAATATATTGTTATCAATAGAAATATTATTGTTGGCGATTAACATCAATCTAGTTGCTTTTTCTGCCTTTATGAATGACATAGTTGGGCAAATTTTTGTGATGTTTGTGTTGACTGTTGCGGCAGCAGAGTCAGGAGTTGAGCTTGCAATATTGGTTGTATATTATAGAAGCCGTGGCAATATAGATGTTGAACAAGCAAATTTAATGAAAGAATGAAAGTATGATGGATATACTGAAATTAATAGTATTTTTGCCACTTTTTGGTTCGCTATTTGCAGCACTTTTTAGAAAAAGTCAGTTAGTTACAACGGCAGGGATTGGAATATCTGCAGTTTTATCTTGGTATGTTTTTCTCACCTTCTCTGAAAATTATCACTTGAGTTTATTTCCTTTGTTTTCATTGAGCATCTTAAAAGTAAATTGGGCAATTAGTGTGGATGCTCTCTCATCCTTAATGCTTATTGTTATTACCACCGTTTCACTGGTAGTACATCTCTACTCTATCGGTTATATGGAGCATGATAAGGGGAAGTCGAGGTTTTTTTCTTACCTATCGCTATTTACGTTTTGCATGATTGTGCTGGTTGTAAGCGATAATTTCGTGCAGCTTTTTTTTGGCTGGGAAGGGGTTGGCCTATGTTCTTATTTACTCATAGGATTTTGGTTCCAAAAATATTCTGCAAATAATGCAGCAATTAAAGCATTTGTTGTGAATAGGGTAGGAGACTTTGCACTATTGATTGGAATCTTTCTTATTTATTATACATTTCACTCTTTGAATTTTACTGAAGTTTTTGACACAACTGATCTTCTTGGCACGCAGAACATTAGGGCATTCTGCTGTGAATTCAAAGTAACTCATATAATATGCATATTACTTTTTATTGGCTGTATGGGTAAATCTGCACAGCTTGGTTTACATGTTTGGTTGCCAGATGCAATGGAAGGGCCAACTCCCGTTTCTGCACTTATTCACGCAGCAACGATGGTAACAGCAGGTATATTTTTAGTAGCAAAGTGTTCTCCATTGTTTGAGTTATCAAATGTGGCACGAGAATTAATAGTTATCGTTGGAGCACTCACTGCTTTTTTTGCAGCCACCGTTGCAATTACTCAGAACGATATAAAGAAAATAATTGCTTATTCAACCTGCAGTCAACTTGGTTATATGTTCATGGCATGTGGGCTTTCTGCTTACAATGTTGCTATTTTTCATTTAATGACACACGCTTTTTTTAAAGCTCTACTATTTCTTGGTGCTGGCAATGTGATTCATGCAATGCATCATGAGCAAAACATTCAGAAAATGGGAAATTGCTGGAAGAAAATCCCTTGCACTTACGCTCTCATGTGGATTGGATCTCTTGCGCTTTCTGGGATATTCCCATTTGCAGGTTTTTATTCAAAGGATTTGATAATTGAACATGCTTATAGCACGGATAGCTTTGCTTTTGTAATAAGCTTAGTTGTTGCATTCTTCACAGCGTTTTACTCTTGGAGGTTATTGCTTCTTGTGTTCCACAGCCAAAAACAAAGTAAAATTAATATACATGAGGCACCAAAGATTATGCTTATACCATTACTGATACTCGCTTTTGGATCAGTATTTTCTGGAATATGGGGAGCAAATATTTTGAACATAACTAGTAATGCGTTTTGGAAATCAAGTTTAGTGATGATTGATGAGCATGGAGTTCATAATTTCTTTATAAAACTACTGCCAACCTTAGCAAGCCTAAGTGGAATAGCACTTGCGTACCTAATTTACCAATATCAAGTAATTAGGCAAATTAAGAGTAAATTTTTACTTAAGTTTTTGCAGAATAAATGGTACTTTGATGAGGTGTATGAGTTTGTTATAATTGCACCGATAAGGTTTATATCTAGGCTTCTATGGAAGTTTGATGTTAAGGCTATTGATTCATTTGGACCAAATGGTGTTGTAAGGTTGGTTAATGAATGTTCAAAAAGTTCTATAAAGTTACAAACTGGTTATATATTTGATTATGCATTTATTATGTTTGTTACTCTAATAATCGGTGCTTTATATATTATTGGAATTAAATAGAAGGTGTTGTTACTTAGTATATTCTTGCTTCCACTGATAGGAGCGTTGATTTTATCCTTAATCAGGATTAATCATCAATCTATACACTTAAGATTCCTTGCTCTATTTTTTGCTGTACTTCCATTTTTGCTTAGCATTGTAGCTTGTATAGAATTTGATTATAACAATGCGGACTTTCAGTTTGTCAGCTACCCAATTAGAAATGTTGGAATAGGGATAGATGGTATATCGTTGCTTTTCCTTCTGCTTACAACTTTCTTGTTTGTAATTTGTATACTCTACAACTGCAAAATGAGTTATACGACCCTAAAAGCCTATATGGCATTGTTTCTACTGCTTGAGAGTTTTGTAGTCGGTTTTTTCGTTTCACTGAATGCTATAAGCTTTTATGTGTTTTTTGAAGCTGTTTTAATACCAATGTTCTTTATTATTGGCATCTGGGGAGGAAAACACAGGGTATATGCAACGTTTAAGTTGTTTCTTTATACATTAACTGGCTCATTATTATTTCTACTTGGATTGGTTTACATCTATAACATTTTTGGAACGTTTAATATACAAAAATTAGCTACATTAGTGCCAAGCCTTGATCTTGAAGTGCAGTCATTGCTGTGGATTGCATTTTTTATTTCTTTTGCAATAAAAGTACCGATGTTTCCATTTCACACTTGGCTTCCTGATGCACATGTGCAATCACCAACTTCTGGATCTGTGATTTTAGCTGGCTTGCTTATTAAAATGGGGGGATATGGATTTTTAAGGTTTTCTATTCCAATGCTTCCTCAGGCAAGTTTGTATTTTTCAAATTTCGTTGTTGTGCTGAGCATTATTGCGGTGATATATGCTTCTCTAGTTGCGTTTGCTCAAGATGATATAAAGAAGTTAATAGCTTATTCTTCAATAGCACATATGGGGATCGTTACTGCTGGCCTCTTTTCATTTTGTGAGGAAGGAGTACTGGGTAGCATATTTCAAATGATTAGTCATGGCCTTATTTCTGCTGCTTTATTTTTATGTGTTGGAATGCTATATACTCGAACTGGAACTTTGGAGATTGCAAAATATTTTGGCATAGTAAACACAATGCCAAAATTTGGTTTTATGTTCATTTTATTTTCAATGGCTTCAATAGGGCTACCTGGAACATCTGGGTTCGCAGGTGAGTTTTTGGCTATGGTTGGAATGTTTAAGAGCATAGGGTTTTTTACAGGATTTATCGCACTTGGCACTATTTTAAGCGCAGTTTATATGCTGAATTTATGTAAGCAAATAATATGGGGGGTTAGCTATTCTAAATTATTAAATAACCGTTTGGATAGCATAGAATTTTCTGTCTTAATTCTGCTTGCAGTGTTTGTTATTTTGCTTGGATTTTACCCAACCCTTGCACTGAATTATTTGAAGCCATGTATGGCAAATTTGTTAGTCAAATATAATGCGCTATGAATTATATACAGATATTGCCGGAAACGTTCTCTATTATCTCCTCGTTAGTGTTGCTGCTGCTTGGGATTATATTTAACCGCAGAACTATCAACTTATTAGCACTTGGCTGCACAGTGGTAACTTTGATTATTTTAATTCTTTCGGCAGAAAACAATGAAATTTTTCTCTTTAATTCGTTGTTAAAACTCAATTTATACATCAGGTCAGCCCAAGGGTTAATTCTCAGCACAGGAATTTTAATACTTTTGATGCTGAATTTATCAAAATATGACTATAAGTATGAATTTTCAATGCTGATTCTTTTTGCGCTATTTGGCATGATAACTTTGGTTTCAGCAAATAGTCTGATTTCTTTTTATTTAGCTTTTGAGTTGATGAGTATATCTTTGTATGTTCTTGCGAGCTTTAATAAAGATTCGATTTATTCATGTGAAGCAGGAGTGAAATATTTTACACTCAGTGCATTATCTTCCTGCATTATGCTATATGGAATGTCGCTGCTTTATGGATATACAGGACAAGTCAATTTCTCTGAGCTCGGTTCATTCTTGCAAAACCATCAGATAACTTATGGAATAGTTTTTGGGTTAGTCTTTGTCCTAATTGGTTTGTGTTTCAAGCTTGCTATTGCTCCTTTTCATATGTGGGCTCCAGATGTCTATCAAGGTGCACCTACCATAGTAACTGCGTTTTTTTCTACGGCCCCAAAAGCTGCACTTGTAACATTTTTAATTCGATTGATGAATGAAGAGTTAGTAAATGTAAAAAGTTATGTTCAGCCTATTTTCTTATACGTTTCAGCATTGTCTGTTCTTATCTCAGCTTTTGGGGCCTTACGTCAGCAAAACTTTAAAAGGCTGCTTGCTTACAGTTCAATTGGTCACATTGGTTTTATATTTGCTTCACTTTCTATTTTTACACAAGCAGGAACAGATAGTGCCTTAATGTATCTGGTGATATATATCATCACAAGCATAGGGCTATTCTCATATCTTGTACAAATTGACGATGAAGATTGTGATATTGCAAATTTATCTGGTATAGGAAAGAAACGCCCAATTGTAGCATTTCATCTTTCTGTACTGTTACTCTCGATGTCGGGAATACCTCCACTTGCAGGTTTTATCGCTAAATTTTTTATATTCAAAAGTTTAATAAATTCTGGCTTTATCAGCCTGTCTTTGACCCTTGTGGTGGCGAGTGTTGTATCGTGTTACTATTATCTAAATATTATAAAAGCTATGTATTTCGATAAAGCTAGTGGTAATAAGGTTGCTTATTCCAAGGGCCTATTCATTATCACTTCGGTGGCTTCGCTGATCAACCTCGTTCTTTTCTTGTACGTTTTACTCACTCATTGAACTAAAGGGCTGACAAGGTGACCCCTGAGGGTTTTCATATTCATCATTACAAAAAAGTTTCAAGCACTAATAAAGAAGCGTTGGATTTAATTGATAAAGGAATATCAAATGAAACTATTATTGTTGCTGATAAACAAACAGAAGGCAGGGGGCGCACCGGAAAAAACTGGATTTCTCCAGAGGGTAATTTTTATGCAAGTTTGGTAATAAACCTCTTTAACGATTATCTGAATGAAAGCCAGCTTTCGGTGTCATTCCAGCGCGTGACGCTGGAATCTAGAAATCAAGAAGAATGGTCAAGCACACAACTGTACAAACGTTGTGGTATTCCCACCAAGGATGATGTCATCCGAGTAGCCTGGCACTGGGATCCAGAAAACTTAATTACAAATGGGCACATCAGGCAACTGTGTAATAAGAACTGGATTCCAGTGTCACGCACTGGAATGACACCACATACCACCTGCAAATTGCAATGTTCGCATAGTTATGTGTCAAGCACTGGGGAAAATACTGGGATGATAGAAAGAGGTTTAATGAATCAAGTTAGCAAATTAACAGAATTGACTTTTGTTACTGCTCTTGCTGTTGGAAATGCTATACTGTCATTTATAAATGGTCTAAATCTCCAGTATAAATGGCCAAATGACATTCTAATCGATGGCAAGAAAATAAGTGGAATATTGCTTGAAAAAAGATCCAATTCGAATTGGCTCATTATAGGAATTGGAATTAATGTCAGTCATGCACCACTTCCAGGAACAACGTGCATTAGCAATTACGGTGAGTCTGTGTCTAACATAGATCTGTTAAAGAAATTAATAATAAATTTTAATAAGCTAAGAAAGCAATGGCTACTTGATGGGTTTTATGCTATAAGAGAAATGTGGTTAAAAAAAGCATTCAAAATGAATGAGCAAATCAGTGTAAAGTTAGCTGACAAATTGTATGAAGGAATTTTTGCTGATATAGATAAAAGTGGTAAATTGGTGTTGCAGCAAAAGGATGGAAGCTTAATTTATTTTGATGCAGGTGAGTTATTTATTGATAATGCATTATGAATACATATGTAATTTTTGCTTACCTTATTAGTTTCACGCTGATTGCTGGAGAGCTAATTTTTACCATTTCTTGTTATACTAAAAGTAAAAAAATTCTAGAAAGCCTGAAAGATAATCATGAAGAAGAAACATAAGCGATTACTTATAACTTCAGGAATTTTCTGCTTTTTAAGTTGTGCAGTTTTTTTTATTTTAACAACGCTCAAAGAAAATATCTCATTTTTCTATACAGTAAGTGAGGCAATAGTTTTACCAAATGGTCAAAAACTAATCCGTGTTGGTGGAATGGTTGTTGAAAATAGCGTGATACGCAACGAAAGTGAAGTGATTTTTCAAATGACAGATTTTAATAAGAGCGTTATGGTGAAATATCAGGGAATACTTCCACCAATGTTTTCAGAAAAAAGTGGTGTTGTTGTGCAAGGTAAAATGTTTGATAATAGTACTTTTCTTGCAGATACAGTGTTTGCAAAACATGATGAGAACTATATGCCGAAAGTTTTAAAATAGATTCCTTAACCTGGCTGTATTGAAACGGTATGTAGAGAGAGTCACAGCCTAGAGACTATTACTCTTTCCAGTTTAACCCCAATCTGGTTCATTAATGGTATTGTTTTCTAATTCCTCTACTTTTGTCTGTAAGTTATTCAGGCTCTGTACTAAACCACTATTTTCATTACCAACCTTTGTAATTAGCTCGTCAAGCTTACTCCTTTCTTCTGTTAGCATGTCATTTAATTGACTGATAGAGTTGCTATTGTTATGCAATACATCATCCAATTCAGGAACGAATTTCGTGTTCAGCTCTACGATTAATTTATCTAAAGCTTTGTGGACATAACCAAGCTGCGCTGGATTTCGCGCAACTGTTTCATCATAACCTTTAGGTTTGGTGTTAACTTCTATTTTGCTTATTACTTTAAGTTCGTTTTTGCTTTCTTGTTTACTATTATTCATGCTAACTCCTATAAAAAATTATAATTTTAAAATCAATTCAGCTACATTGAAGTGGTATGTGGAAAGAGTAACAGCTAGCAAGCTATTACCTTTTTTATTAAAGCAACCCGTTCTCTTCGCCAGTAGCATGAGGGAATATGGAAGCTTCTGCAATGCCTGGCTGATCATCACGAAATTCCTGAAGCTCATCTCGAAGAGTTTGAAGTTGACTTTTTATTTCAGTTGTATTGTTCCCTATATTTGATATAGTTGTTGACAGTGGCTCCACTATGCCAGTTGTAATGTTACTGCTTAAACTTGTGTTATACTCATTAATACTGTCTATCAAGCCATCATAAACCTTTTTAAGGTATGTTATAGCTGCGGCTGTTTGCTTCATTTCCGCTATAGGTATTTTTTCCAGTGGCTGATTTATATCAAAATCTAACTCCTTAGCACCTTTTTCTTTATTCTGAATTTTTACTGAATCTATACTTGGTTTTACAAAATCTGGTTTTGTAAAAACCGGGCTCTCAAGTTTTAGTAATTTACTTTGGTCTGAAGGCTCGTCACCAAAATATAATTCTACATTGTTTTTACTCATAATAAGTTACCTCCTATAAAAAAATTGATTTTCATAAATTGCTACCATACAAGTAGCATTGAATCGTTATTGTTTTCTACTATTGTAAAATCTGGAGCTTCTGCAATGCCTGGCATATCGTCCTTGATTTGCTTGAGCATCTCAATCATTTCCTTGTTCTGTTTACTCTGCTCGTCAAGTTTCCCTTTTAATGCATCAATAATAGCTTTAGACTGATCTTGATTGCTGAGATCACCGATCACAGCTGTCACTTTCTCATAAGGCAGTTTGTGAATGATGTCTTTAAGCTCTTCTGCGCCTACGTTATCCAAAAGTTCTTTAAACTGCTCATTAGACATATTGCGAGCAAAAGCTTGAAGTTTGTCTGGGTTGTCAACTAAAGACTTAATGATAATCTGAATCTTATTAGAATCAGTTAAATCCTGAGCAATTGCTTCGAGTTTCTCAGGATCAAGCTTATTAACTAAGTCTTTCAGTTGTTCTTCTTGCAGACTATTTACTAAAGCTTTCAACTGATCACCTTCTAATTCTTTGGAGAGTATTGTCAAGTGGTGCTCAGCCAAGTCTTTTGCAAGCACTGTAAATTGCTCGTCATTTAAAGTTTTAATAAGTGCTTTGAACTGATCCACTTTTAAGTGAGGTAAAATTTCTTTTACTTGCTCTGAATTTAATTTTCTCACTAGAGCTTCAAGCTGAGTATCATTTAAAATAGGAACAATTATTTGTAACTTTTCTGGATTTAGTTCCTGAGCGAGGGTTTTTAGCTGGTGATTGGCTAGATGATCCACTAAAGCTTGGAGTTGTTCATCTGTTAAGTTCTCTGCTAAGGCCTGCAACTGGCTTGAGCTCAGTTCAGGAATTATTTTTTGCAGTTGCTCGTTACTAAGAGTATTGGCAAGAGTTTTTAGTTGGCCGTCTGTTAGGCCCTGAATAAAAACTTTAGTAAACGCGTTTGATAGCAACAGTAGCACATCTCTTATATGTCTCTCACCGTAGTATAACATAATGTCTTGTAATACCTCATTGTCAGGTGAATCGATTATATTTCCTGCCTCGTCTGAAAAATAATATTTATTGTTGCCAGTATCTGAATCTTCCCATGTTACATATTTGTATTCCAATTTTTTTGATTTAATAGAACTGCTACACATAGTTTTGAAAGGCTGCACAAGCTCTCTTGTATATGATAACTTAGCCAACTCATTACCGTAATATACAAATGTATGGTTACTTTTTACATAATCTAAGTTAGAATCACTTTTATAATCTTTGGCTACCAGATTTCCTTCATTTTCTTCCTCCAGACATATGTAACTGTCTAGGCAAGAACTGCTGCAAAGTTTTATAGGCAATAAGCCTAGTACTACATCGTTTTTATCATCCAGCGATACAAGCTCAACTTTTTTAATAGGCATTGTAGGATCATTACCTTCAGGCCACTTTATCCTTGTAGTCGGGGTTTTTCTAAACACCTCTTTTCCAGGTATCATCTTAAAAACATGCTTTTTTCCACTCATAGGCGTTACCAATAAATTAATTGTTAGTATTCTAACATTTATTGATTAATTTATTGTTAAGTTAGTATATATTACAATTGTAATAACCAACATTACTTGTGTAGAGAAAAGTTACGAAAAGAAATAGAGATTTTCAGGGAAATAGTATAAAATCCTCATAGATTAAAATAAGCTGCTTTGACAGGTTTTGTGGCGGCTAGAGCTGTATAGACTGGTGGAGGCAAGCGGGATCGAACCGCTGACCTTCTGCGTGCAAAACAGATGCTCTACCAGCTGAGCTATACCCCCAGGTAATTCTTGCTTAAAGCATAAATCACTCAGGCTGAAATGCAAGAAATATTTATCTATTAGGCTATTGCTAAATAGTGTACAAATTCTGCAGGGTGTACACACTTCTCTATTTTTTTGTCTCCTTAGAGGTTGTCCGGAAACTAGTAAATTCAAGCATATTCCCTCTTTAACATAACCCTACTCATAGCTAGGTATATGAAATTCTCAGTGGATGTTGTGAGTAAATCATACTCCTTCGATAGCCTCCTATTCCTATTAACCCAAGCAAAAGTCCTTTCTACAACCCATCTTCTTGGCTGTACTTTAAACCCTTGTT
>NZ_JAPQLM010000126.1:0-5995 GCF_028981765.1 Wolbachia endosymbiont of Drosophila seguyi | reverse complement strand
TGATGCATCATTCTTTTTGTAAAAAACATTCCACACTTTCTCTCCACTTTTTCTGGGTAAGGTCATTTTTCATTGCACCCTATATTGTCCATTCCATTAGCTTTACTACGCTCGTTACCTCACGCAGCATAATGGTCTGTTCTAGGCTGTTGGCTAGACTTTGCCTAAGTTGGATTTTCACCAACTGTATTCTAAACGCTTACTTGGCGCACCCATAACAAAAATGCCTGAAAAACGTTAATAATTATATACTATTATTAATAATTATTCAACCATATTTTAAGCTTACAATTTTGAGCTTAACTGACGCTTATGGATAGGGGCAACTCTATCACCCTGTGTTATGTTTATTTTCTAACGGACGCTGATTTTTGTATCGTAATTTCTTGCTATAAATTGGTTATATAAGAGCTGGCTTCTAAAATTTTATAACCCTAATTTGAATTAACAGACAGTAGAATCGAAAGATTATTACAAGGAGAAATCTACACAGATCGACCCTTTTGTGAATCTGCGTTTCTGCTTTCTTCAACTTGTTTTGCAAAAGATGTTTCCGGTTTCTGAAGTGGCTTAGCAATTTCACGCACAACGGCAATAACTGCTGTTAAAAACGTTTTTAACAATGCACCTAAAGCTCCACCAACTGCTTCCCTGCCATATATATGAGCTTGCTTTTCGTTACCGTCAGCAGTTTCCCCTGCCCTCCTTCTTGGATCCATCCTATGAGCAATCACCGAAAACAACACTCCCCTGATTGAAGACTTCACTTTTTCCTTTGCTTCGTGGACATCCCCATCTTTTGCTGTTTCATGTCCATGACTTAAGTGTTTAGCGTTCATTAGCTCCTTTTGTTGCTGGGCAAACATGCTACTTAATACTTCTTCTATCACTTGCTTTCTTCTCTTCTCTCTAACTCTTTTCATAGATTCTGATTTATCGCGAGTGTGTTTGGTAGTTTCAAATTCTGCATCAATATCTTCGGACGCAGCCTGACTATATAAAGTCTCTATGAGCCTGTCTATGCTTCGCTTTATTTGCATAGTCCTTTCGTAACTATCCGAATTATCAATTCCTTCGTCGATCTGATTTAGAATATCCTCAAAAACTTTCAAATAGTCTTGAACATACTGTATTATGTATTGCTTATCTTCCTCTTTGTGTTGTTCTTCTTGATTTTGCTGATTTTCATTTTCTAAACTTCTCTCTCTTTTATCATCGTTATTTTCTTCAATATTATCACCGTCTTCCTCGAAAAGGTTTTCGTCATTCATGATTTTTTTTAATTTAGTTAAAATTCTCACCAGTTATTATTGTATATGAAAAAATTAAATTAACATTAATGAAAAGCGTTTACAACTTCAGCACTATTTAAAACTACAGTAAAGCTGTTAAAAGTAACAGGATCATAATACCTCTCATACAATTCAACTGAACACCTAAGCCTTATCTTTTCCTTAGCATTAAAACTAATTTCATAATCATTATTAGAGTTTAGCATAGCAGAATTACGTAATAATTC
Source organism: Wolbachia endosymbiont of Drosophila seguyi (assembly GCF_028981765.1). NCBI lineage: Bacteria > Pseudomonadati > Pseudomonadota > Alphaproteobacteria > Rickettsiales > Anaplasmataceae > Wolbachia > Wolbachia endosymbiont of Drosophila seguyi. The sequence continues at coordinate 4,476 of NZ_JAPQLM010000126.1, read as the reverse complement.
ATCAGCTAATACAGAGTCTAAAATTCCATTAATTTTTATCGTAATGTGTCTGCTTCCAGCACAATCGAGCACTTTCCTCCAGCCAAAAGAAGAAATATCTTTCACCTCTTCTCTGTTATTACGCAAAGTAAACCTTAGGTTTCTTATATTATTTAACACAATAAAATTATTGTCATGATCTTTAATTTTTAGCTGTAATTTGCTCATTATCACCTCCTTTTATTAAAATATCAAAATTAATTGTTGAATGTAAAATTTCATCGTGCTGATCCATAGCACAATTACTTTCTAAAATGGCCTCATTATTAAAACCTTCAATGCTCTTAAGTATCAAGTTAATATGCCTTATAATGGCAAACATACTGTCTATATGATAAGTATATATGTCGCATGAAAATCTTGCCTTTGTAGCAAAATTGGACAGCATATGCAGGTTATTATAATTCACTACACACAATCTCAGGTAAGGAATGGTGACCTGTTTAGGTAAGTAGTCATAAATGTTAGTAACATATTTCCTTAAATCAGAGTTTGCTTTTAGTGCTTCATAAATGCTACTGTACAACTCGTTTATAGCTTGAATTTTTTGCATAATTAACCCTCGAAAGATATATAGAAACTCGTCATCCCGCTGCTTGTTAGCGGGATCTATGTTAAGAGATACCGCGAATGAATCGCGGTATGACGATAAGGTTTATACCTCGTCATCCCGCTACTTGTTAGCGGGATCTATCCGTGACGGTATGACGTAGGACTGCTGTCATTCCGCTACGTGTTAGCGGCTGAGATACCGCGGCGGTATGACGATAAGGTTTATACCTCGTCATCCCGCTGCTTGTTAGCGAGATCTATCCGTAACGGTATGACGTAGTAGCCCAGTTTGAATGACCAGAAAGAGCTACAAAACAACCTTTGGTTCGCGAAATGGAGAATATACCTTCTTCACTTCAGATAAATGGCTACTTACCTCCGATTCACGATTTTTGTAAAGAGCAGAAACATGCCGCATAATACCTAGTTTTATCTGCTCAGGAACATTGTCATAACCAGCTTCGTATACAACATCAACTCTTATTGCATTCAAACAATTGAAAAACTCAACATAGCCCCCTACATCACTAAAATAATACTTAAGTGTACTCTTCTCTTGATTTTTAGACATCATTGCAGTAGCCAATACTATCTTACTCACAGGGCCATAGCTTAAATAGATCCTACGAGGTACATAATCTTCATATGAAACTTGCCATGTTTGTTTCACCAGTGACTTTTCCATATGCCATTCAGCGTAATCAGTTGCCATAAAAATTAGATCTGAAATCAACTTATCATCCTGGTCGTTCTCAATGCGTAAAAAAGATTTAACCTCTTCTAAAGTAACTGGAAAAGATTCAGGCTTAGATTTACGTTGCACAGATATTCTTGGTGAAGTAGATCTTATTGACATAATAACCCTCCTTTTTGATATAGCTAGAATAAGTAAGGTTTACCTCGTGACAGCGTGGGGCAAATCTTACTTACTTTAGCTATGCAGCTTGCATGCAACATTAAGTTAAATTGGCGCAGCAACAACTCTGAGTGCTTTATCGTATGAATATATTAAGAAGAGAACGTATTAAAGCTGTTTCTCCTTTTTTGTTGATAAAATTTGAACTTATAGCATATTCAACTAGGCTGGATTTTAGTAGATTGACATTTTGAGAATGAATATTATTGAAGGTGGAGTTTAACTCTTTAGCAAGCAGACTGCGAAATTTTTGCACACTGTCATATGCGATATTTTCAAGTTCATGTGCAAATTTATCTTGAGCTATAGTTGTTATATCTTCAATTTCCTTATTAAACTCCTCTAGCTTTTTTTCGTTATTTTTAAAATTTTTCGTAAAAGTTTTCATATCAATTAAACTCAACTATTATTATGATTATAATGACAATGAAAAACTACCGAAGTAAAAAATTCACACTACTGTGTAACTTACAAATACTTTTTACTACATTCCAGCGTCACGCGCTGGAATCTATAGCAAGTGTACAAATTAAATTTTACAAACACCGTTGTGCTGAATCTTGAATATTCACTTCTTTCAATTCAGTGGTAGGTTTTGGTTCAGCGATGGGTTTTGATATTGTGTATGTAATGCCACCAGCTATCAGTGCAGATACCACAGAAGCTGCAACTATTAATAGAGCAGACAATCCGGAAGCAATACTAAGAGCAGCACCTACTGCTAACATAGCTGCAAGGCTCGCATAGGCAACTTTTGGGGAAAATTGTCTTTTTCCTACTTTTTCTAGTGACACTTCATTTGTTTTAGTTTTGCCCAGTTCACCATCAAGTGGTGTGTTTTCATTCTCCAGACTTCTTATTTTTTGTGTTAGTGATTCATTCTCTTTATTGAATTCTTTCAACTTAGTCTCATGTCCAACTATGCAACTTTTTGATTCTGCTAGTTCCTTTTGCGCTTTTTCTAACAACACTTTTGTTTTAGAATGCTTATTTTCGTTTTCTTCTAATTCGCTATTAAGTGTTGTATTTTTACTTTCTAGATCTTGTATTTTTTGTTCTAGTGATTCATTCTCTTCATTGAGTTTCTCCAGTACTTCCAATTTAGTCTCATGTTCAGTGACACAATTTCTCAATTCTGTTAGTTCCTTTTGCGCTTTTTCTAATGGTACTTCGTTTTTTTTAGTTTTTGTTTTTTCTAATTCACCCTTAAGTGTTGTGTTTTCATTTTTTAGATTTTTTATTTCTTGTCTTAGTGATTCATTCTCTTCATTGAGTTTCTCCAGTGTGTCCAGCCTAGCTCCATGTCCAGTGATATAACTTTTCAATTCTGTTAGTTCCTTTTGCGCTTTTTCTAATGGTACTTCGTCTGTTTTAGTTTTTGTTTTTTCTAATTCACTATTAAGCGTTGTGTTTTTACTTTCTAGATCTTGTATTTTTTGTTTTAGCAATTCATTCTTTTTCTGCTCATCCTTTAGCTGAGTACGTAATTCTTTTAACTTAGCTTTTACGTTTTTCAACCTTTTCTGCTTTTTCTGGAGTTTCCGTTGCGTTGTGTGTTTTGGAATGAGAAAAGGTACTAGGTACAACCTCAGATGGCTGATCACACATACTGTTTAGTCTATCTATTAGGTCTTCATCCTTTATCAATGAGCGATCTGCTCCATGCTTTATCAAAAGCTTTGCTAATTTTTTATTGTCATTTGCAAGAGCATAATATAAGGGAGTATGCTCAACTTTATCTTGTGCATTAACATTTGCTCCACCTTCTACTAGATATTCTGCAATCTCTACACAACCATATGCAGCAGCATAATGTAAAGGGGTCAGTCCATCTTTATCCTGTACATCAACTTTTGCTCCACATTTTACCAAAAGTTCCACTGATTCTTTATTGTTATCTGCAATAGCCCAATGTAAATGGGTCACGCCATCTTTATCTTGTGCATTAATATCTTCTCCATTTTCTAATATAGATTGGCCTAAAGCTTCAGATTCATCTGCATCAAAATATATTCCACTATCGCCACTATTACTTTTATTTAAAAAGGTCTGTTCCCCATTATATGTAGTATACTGCTCTGGATGTTGACTGTGCAAGTCATTATGTTCTATGCGCTTCTGATTATTGGCAAGTCTTTGTTCTGCCTCTTGCAACTTTTGCGCCATAGCATCTCTTTCTCTTATAGCCTGTTCTTTTTCTAATGTATCATCTACTTTGTCTGTATTGTTTTCATTAACGATTGAGTTTGAAGAAGTCTGTTCATCCTCATCTTGTACATAGACTTTTTTGTTGTTTGGTGTAATTCTACTATTCTCTTCCTGATGTTTTGCACCCCATGCTTGTACTGCAGCAGTTACGTTATTTCCGTTCAAAGCTAAATTTCCTGGAGTTTTATTATTAGGCTGCAGTAAAGTGCCTTGTCTATAAGGTTGCCTTCTCGTAGCTCTTGTCTCAGCATAACGTTGTTCTCCTTCCTCTAACATTTTTATTATAGCCTTTTTACCTTCTACATCGCCGACAATATCCCTTGGAGTTCGGCCTTGACTATCTTTTAGTAAAGGATTTGCGTCATTATTCAATAAAAGCTGAACTATCTCTTGATGACCATGCAAAGCAGCAATGTGCAAAGCAGTTAGCTTAGACTTAGCTTCATCAAGTTCATATATTGGTTCATTAACTTTTGCTTCCTTTGCTAGTAGGAGTTTTACTATTGGTACACTGTTACATTCCACAGCAAGATGTACCAACATATAATTTACAATTTTGTCTGAATCTAATATACTGAACATCTTATCTATCTTCAAATTGTTATAAGTGCTATATACTATTGAGTCTGCATCTTTTAGCTTATTCCCTATTCTTTCAAGTAAATTATTCTCATTTAAACCTTCACTCTTGCTTAGAGGTTGTCCGGAAACAAGTAAAAGGCTATAATATCTGAAATTTTAGTACGGGGTAAAGATGAGAA
>NZ_JAPQLM010000125.1:0-1390 GCF_028981765.1 Wolbachia endosymbiont of Drosophila seguyi | reverse complement strand
TTATATCCTGCTAGTGATTATCTTAGCCATGATAGGGATAGAAGGAGAGTATTTACTTGGAGGCCAGGGGGCAAAGATAGTTCATGTCAATGGAAATTTGAACCTGAAGGTAACAACATATATATAAAAAGCACTTATTTTAATGAGTATTTATATCCTGCTAGTGATTATCTTAGCCATGATAGGGATAGAAGGAGAGTATTTACTTGGAGGCCAGGGGCAAAGATGGTCCATGTCAATGGAAAATTGAGGATTGTGGATCTACTCGCAAGAAGCGTGATGTACAATATAGTATTACAAAAGAAGCTAAGTGTGATCTATCTTATGATAATGCATCAGACAATTCATCGCAAAGTGACGAAATAGGCTATAACAAAATAGGAGCTACAAGCGGAGCAAGTAAGCCGTCTTCATGGATAGATGCTGTTAAAGGTGTTTTTCAGTTTATCTCTTCCCCTTTAAGGGCTGCGTTGCCTTCATTTTCAGAAAATAGCTCTAGCTGTTCTGGTACAGCAGGAAGTAGCTCCAATCATTCTGATACAGTAAGAAACCCAAATATCCAATATACTAGCCAATTTAGTCGTGAAGTTTGTGCGAGTAATAATGCTAGCTTGATGTTTCTCTTGTGACAAGTTTTTCTAGATAAAAAGTGTCCTCTTCCTAAGTTTTCTGATGTTAATCCTGTAAAGGCTCTTTTTTACACATCGGATATTATAAAGTCGTTCAAGGAAGTATTAGAGAAGCAAGCTGAATCGAAAGGTGGTATAAAAATGCACCGCTTAGATATTAATTTTGAGAAATTATTTGAGAAGATTAATGAAAAAATTAGGAGTGGTGAATTTAATGAAATTTCAGGGATTTTAAAATCATACGCAGAGGAAGCATTGCCTGGTAGAGAACCCGGAGATCCCGGTAGATTAAGTCCGAAAAAGTTTGATAAGTTTATGGCTGAATTTAATAGAAGAATAGACCCAGTAATAAATCAATTAATGCAACAAATGTTAAGCAGATTAGAAGTGAGTGACGTAAAAGAACAACAAATAAGCTTGGAGCCTAAAAGTTATCTAAATAATACTTCTGTTCAATGTCATTTAACTCAAGCTAGAGGTCAAGGTAAAGTATTAATTCCTTAATTTTTGAATTTCATCTATCGAAAGGCCGGTAATTTGAGCGATAACATCAATAGAGACACCGGCCTTAAGTGAGTTCTTTGCCACTTCGATTTTCTCTGCTTTCCTGCCTTTTTCATGTCCGATTTGGATGCCTTCTTCTTTACCTTCTTCTCTACCTTTTTCAGTAGCATCATCAAGTTTTTGAGCGAGGACAGCCTGTTCATCAAGAATACGTTTTATTTCCTGTTCATAGGCAATAAATTCTTTTTCTGACCAGT
>NZ_JAPQLM010000124.1:0-5741 GCF_028981765.1 Wolbachia endosymbiont of Drosophila seguyi | reverse complement strand
AAAAAAGGCAAAAGAAACCCTAGGGTAGCTAATTATTCACTATCCATTTTTTAAGTTGGCGTTTTTTGATATTTTAAATGCTTTATAAGCGCATTTCAGCTTATATTAGGTAAAAACCTAGAAATTTTATAAAGACATAAGATGCACATAGTGCAAAAAATTAAACATGGGACGCCAGATACGTGAGTTTTTTTGTCATTTAATCTGTACAGAGAAGATAAATAAATAGCTTCAGTTTCATGATAAGGGGACTGGCAAGGCTTGTCAAGCAAGTTTTTTGCAATATCAGGGGATAATTTCGACCATAAATCCCTATCAATAAATTTTAACAAAAATACTTTAGTGCATTTTCAAATATAAGCATTCCATCGCCATATTTTGGCACAGCAACACCTAAACGCTTGCTCTTTTCTTTTTCAAGGGGCCAATTATCTTGCTGGGTAAAAAATATTCCCCTTTCTGGATGGGGCATTAAAGCTAGCACTCTTCCACTTTTATCTGATAAAGCTGCTAGGTCGTATGCAGATCCATTCGGATTGTAAGGAAATTGTAGGTTAGCATAGTTGCCATTTTTATCAATGTAACGTAATGCGGTGGAATTGCTCTCAATCAATTGGTTCAAAATATCTTGATCCATAAAAAATTTGCCTTCCCCATGAGCAATAGGGAGATATAGTTCACTCAGACCCCGTAGCCAAACAGAATTACTCTTTGAATTAACTCTCACTCTAATCCAACGGCATTGATAATTGCCTATATCATTATGGATTAAAGCTAGACTAGAGAATTCTGGAATTAATTTTACTAATATCTGACAACCATTACATATTCCTATAATCAGCTTGTCCTGAGATAAAAACTCTTGAAACTCATCCAACAAGTTGTTTTTAATACGTAAAGCAAACGCATTACCAGCACCAGTGTCATCACCATAGGAAAAACCCCCTGGAATTGCAAGTATATTGCTTAATTTCAGTTCACCTGGATTATCTATGATATCGTTAATGTGAACGATTTTTACTTCAATATTACCAATACCAAGTTTTCTGCTGCATTCCATAAATGCAAATGCAGTTTCTTTTTCGCAATTTAAGCCATAACCAGATAGGACTGTGATTTTCATGAATTGCTAAAAATTAAAAAATTCGAATTTCCTTTTTACAAAATTTGCTACTAAATTTAACGCAAATAACACCAATAATAAAGCTATAATTGCGATAGCAGCAAGTTCAACAAATGCAATTTCAGGATTGCTTGACCATATGTATATTTGCACAGGTAGAACAGTCGCCGGATCGAAAAAGGACGTAGGTGTATCAGCAATAAATGCCACCATACCCATCATAAGTAAAGGAGAAGATTCACCTAAAATCCTTGCAATTGCAAGCACAGTACCATGTATTATTCTTGGTAACGCAATCGGTAAAGAGTGATCTAATATCACCTTGATGTGAGGTGCACCGAGCGCAAACGCTGCATCTTTTATCGTAATAGGAACATTCGCAAAGGCATTTTTTGTTGCAATTATAATATTAGGTAACATCATAAATGAAAGAGTCATCCCACCAACAAGTGGTGAAGAGCGTGGTAGCCCAAATATGCCAAGATAGAGAGTTAAGCCCACTACACCAAATATTATTGAAGGCACTGCAGCAAGATTATTTATGCTAATTTCTACAATATTAGTCATTAGCCTATTTTTAGGCATAAATTCGTAAAGACAGATGCCCGACATAATTCCTATTGGTAATGCTAATGCTAGGCACACTATAATTGTCATTAATGAACCGATAAACGCTCCTAAAATCCCTGCATTTTCAGGTTCACGAGAGTCAGATTTAAGGAATAAAGACTTATTAAAAAATTTTTTCACTCTCCTCTTTTCTTTTAGCCAATCAAGTAATTTAGCATAACGATCATTCAAATATTTATCTTTATTTATTGAATTAATTATACTTGACGCGGTAAACCAGATCTCATATTCACCACTATTTTTTACTTTCTTACGAAAAAATTTCTCTAGTTCTTTGTAAGAATTACGACTTAAAATTTCGTCACCGTCTTTAAAATCAGTTCCTCCAAACACCTTACGTAAAGAATCGTTGAGTAAGCCAATGGACTTATACCGCAAATCACTAGGATTACTCGCCAAAGCAAGATCAGCATTTATTTCAACTGGCAATAAAATTTTCGTTACTGTTAAGGCACTGTAAGAGTTAACCAATATACTGAGCAATATACACACAGGACAGCCAAGTGAGATAACTAGTGCCGTGAAAGAACAAAAGCGTAGCGCTCTGTTCTTTTTATTTTTCCTTTTTATACGAGCATGTACACGCCTTGACTGAAGTAATTTAAGGAATTTTTTCTTTATACTCATTTACTTTTCTTTACACGAGGATTTGAAAAAACTTTCCCCTTTTTTGTCATGCAAGTAGCTGACACTGGGATCCAGCAGGCTTTGCCTGCAAATAATTTTTACATTTTCCATGAAAGCACAAACCAAAAGGAGAATAATGAATGCTGGATCCCAGTGTCGGAGCACTGGGATGACACCACAGCGGGAGGCAAACACAATGTTCGTACAGTTGTGTGTCACGCACTGGGATGACAAGAGAGAGTTCTGAGATGACACAATTGACATCACTCCCTATTGTATCTACTTAGATTTCTTTTTAACATAAGTAGTACGCTCTTTGATCCTTGCAGCTTTTCCAAATAGTTTGCACAGATAATACAGTTTTGCTCTACGAACCTTTCCTTTTCTTGTCACTTGCACTGAAACCAGTGCAGGAGAATAAACAAAAAACTGAGACACTATACTTTCTCCATGGCTCACTTTTCTGACTGCAAAAGAAGAATGTAACCCGCGGTTCCTTTTTGATATACATACACCTTCAAATATCTGTACACGTTCACTTGTACCGTCAACTACTTTAAAAGTGACCTTCAAATCATCGCCAGGACGAAATTCTGGTATTTCTTTAGCTAACACTTGCATTTGCTGTTCGTTAAATTTTTTAAGTAAATTTGTCATTTATCTCTCCACTCAATAATTCAGGCCTACGCTTTTTTGTTATAACATGAGACTGCTTCTGCCTCCAATCACTTATTTTTTTGTGATTGCCAGATAACAAAACCTCAGGTACTTTATATCCCTTCCACTGCTCAGGTCTAGTATATTGAGGATATTCAAGTACACCACCACCATAATTAAAACTTTCTTCAGTAATACTATCGGTATTATTTACTACACCTGGAAGAAGTCTAATGCATGCATCAAGAACCACCATTGCAGCTGGCTCACCTCCTGAAAGTATATAATCTCCAATACTTAACTCATAAGGAGTATACGCATCAATTATCCTTTGGTCAATACCTTCAAATCGACCACACAATATTGTTATATGAGGAAACTCTAATAATTCTCTGGCAATATTCTGATTAAACTTAGTTCCAGATGGAGTCATGTAAATAAACTTAGTGTTTTTATGAACAGAGAGCATACTATCTACTGCATCACCAACTACATCAGAACGCATAACCATTCCTGCTCCACCTCCATATGGAACATCATCCACAGTTGAATGTTTATCTTTCGCAAAAGAACGAATATTTATTACTTCAAGGTTCCATATTTTTTTTTCTAACGCTTTTCCGGCAAGAGAATAGTTCAAAAACCCCGGGAACATTTCTGGGAATATGGTTAATATTGTAACATTGAATGCCATTAAGGTTTATTTTAAGTTATTTGGGGCTATACTCTAAGAATAGTAAATTGATATAATATATAGTTAAATTAAACATGTCACTGAATAAAACGATATACGAAGGTAAAGCGAAAGCCATTATTGAAACTGAAGACTTATCAATTGTCATACAGCACTTTAAAGATGATGTTACAGCATTCAATAAGGAAAAATATGAAATAATCGATGGTAAAGGAATAATTAATAATCATATTAGTGCTTTTATCATGGAAAAGCTTGAGAAAGCAGAAATTAGCACACACTTTATAAAAACTCTAAACGAAAGAGAACAGCTAGTCAAAAAACTCAAGATAATACCTCTTGAGGTAGTAGTTAGAAATGTCGCAGCTGGCAGCTTTTGCAAACGTTTTAATATCAAAGAAGGCGAGAGGCTTGCATCTCCTATAATCGATTTTTTTTACAAAAATGATGACCTAGCCGACCCAATGGTAAGTGAAAATCACATACTGTATTTTGATTGGCTATCTAGCAAAGAAATGGATGAAGTTAAAACTACAACTTTAAAAATCAACGAAATATTAGTTCACCTATTTTCAAATGCAAGTATATATTTAGTTGATCTCAAGTTAGAATTTGGCAGATTAATAAATGACAGTACTAAAATCGTTTTAGCTGATGAAATTAGCCCTGATAACTGCAGATTATGGGATAAAAATACTTATAAAAAGCTAGATAAAGATGTCTTTCGTTTGAATTTAGGAGATTTAAAGGAAGCATACCTAGAAGTTGCAAAAAGACTGTCAGTAAAGTTAGGTTAACTAAATACTACTCTATCAAGTGGAGGGTTACATGCCTCATCAAGTTTTCCAATAATTTCAATTTTTTCTCCACGTTTTTGGAAATGATTTTTCACGTTTTGCATATTCTCAGAACTTACGATCAATACCATACCAATACCACAATTAAATGTTTTTAGCATTTCTTTCTTCTCTATTTTACCCTCCTTTGTTAGCCATAAAAATATATCTGGCCATTTCCAGGAATTAATGTCTATGTTTGCAAATAAGTTTTTTGGAAGAATTCGCGGAATATTGTCTACCAAACCACCACCCGTGATGTGCGCAATACCTTTTACTTGTGACATGATAGGCAGCAAAGAATCAACATATATTTTTGTTGGTTCAAGTAGTATTTCACTCCAAGATTTATTATTCCATAGAGATGTATCGTTATAATTTATACCTAAGCTTTTGAAAACATGGCGCACTAAAGAAAACCCATTTGAGTGAATTCCACTTGACTCTAAGCCAACTATATAATCACCTGCTTTCATCATACTACAGTTTGGAAGAATTTGCTTTCGATCAACTACACCAACCACAAACCCTGCAAGGTCATAGTGATTATTACCATACATTCCAGGCATTTCTGCAGTTTCCCCACCAACCAATGCTATTTTAGCTTGCTTGCACCCCTCTGCAATGCCCTTAACCACAGATAATAAAACATCTTTGGTCAAAACGCCTGTTGCAAAGTAATCAAGGAAAAACAAAGGCGTTGCTCCTTGTGCAAGTAAGTCATTTACACACATTGCAACTAAATCTATACCTATAGTATCATGTTTATTCACTTCTTGAGCTATCAACAGTTTCGTACCTACTCCATCAGTTGAGGAAACGAGTACTGGATGGTCATACTTCTTACTTAGTGCAGCAAAATCAAATAACGCAGAAAATGAACCTATTTCGCTGATTACTTCTTCTCTAGTAGTTTCTTGAGCAATAGGCTTGACTTCTTTTATTAACTTATTATATAGTTCAATATCTATTCCTGATCTGGTATAAGTATTCATAATCCTTTTATAAATTTTAAAATTGTTAATACTATATTAATGCCTTGATATAAAAAGTGCAACGAAACTTTCTCTTAATTGACTATTATATACTTACCAATATAGGGTAACTTAAATCATTTATAATTATCCAATGAACGAAAATACCAAAAACATACTGTTAATAACGGAACTGCTAT
>NZ_JAPQLM010000123.1:0-4630 GCF_028981765.1 Wolbachia endosymbiont of Drosophila seguyi | reverse complement strand
ATATAGAGGTAGTAAAACATCTTATAAAAAAAGAGGCAGATGTTAATGTAGTGGACCAATATGGAAGAAGTCCTTTACATGATGCTGCTAAGCATGGTCATATAGAGGTAGTAAAACATCTTATAGAAAAAGAGGCAGATGTTAATGTGCAAAGTAAAGTTGGAAGAACTCCTTTACATAATGCTGCTAAGCATGGACACACACAAGTAGTAGAAGTTTTACTAAAAAAAGGAGCAGATGTTAATATACAAGATCGAGGAGGAAGAACTCCTTTACACTACGCTGTTCAGCGTGGATACCCAAAGCTAGCAAAACTTCTACTAAATGATGGTGCAGATCCATCATTTATTCATAGATCTAAAGCTATAACAGCAGGAGTTGCTGTGGGTATATTAGCTGCCATTGTTACTCCATTAGCACTCGTTTACGCTACTGCATTACCTGCACTAGCAATAATTGGAATTACTGTAGCATCTGCGCTGATAGTTGGTGGAATTTCCTATGGGGCTGCGTATAAGTCATCAGAGCACTCATTAAACAGTAAGCTAAGTGAGGTTAGATGCAGTAATGTTGATGGAAATAAACAAACTGTATAACCATAATTATTAGCTCACCACAGTAACCGCACCATGGCAGTGTTTGTATTTCTTTCCGGAGTTGCAAGGACATTTGTCGTTTCTTGAGACTTTGGGAAGTCTGCTATTTCTAGCAGAATGTAACCTATTGCCTATCTCTTGGTTGTCTGCCAACTTAAAGTGTGCTAAGCGGTGAATGGTGAGTTCCTTCCATTTTTCAAGCATTGACTCAAACATCAAGAAAGCTTCGCGTTTAAATTCATTCAGTGGATCTTTCTGCCCCATAGCACGTAAGCTTATGCTTTGTCTTAGGCTCTCTAGAACTGAAAGGTGTTCCCTCCATAAATGATCAAGTGTCATTATCATCATTTGCTTCACGATCGTATTCCACAAATCTGTAGTGTGCTGACTGTTGAAATATTTTTCTTTCTCAGTAAAAAATTCTTGTATCTTATCATTTATATAATTCAAAGCTTCTTGTTTATTCAAAAACTTTGCCAAGTCTTCTTTATCAAGCGTTATTCCATACCTTGTATGGAATTCTTTGACTATATTTTCAATATAATCCTCATAATAGCCACTTTGGATTATACCTTCTACTACGCTCTCATTTACTTCGCTATATACTTCAAGTAAATCATTAATTTCGTTGCCTAAGATATTGGTTCTCTGTTTAAAAATAACTTTACGTTGGTTATTGATTACGTCATCAAACTTAAGTAGAGATTTCCGCACGTCATAGTTTCTAGCTTCAACTTTCTTTTGCGCTTTCTCGAGTGCCTTATTGATCCATGGATGATGAATAGCTTCGTTATTCTTTAACCCTACTTTTTGTAAAAAGCTTCTCATTCTATCAGAGCCAAATATTCTCATTAGGTCATCTTCCAGCGATAAAAAGAACTTAGAAAGTCCAGGATCCCCCTGACGACCAGAACGGCCGCGTAATTGATCATCTATTCTCCTGCTTTCATGTCTTTCGGTTCCAACCACACATAAACCACCAGCTTTTATAGCAATTTCCTTATCTTTTTTTACTCTTTCAACTATTTCTTGGTATTTTTTTTCTCTTTCATCAGCATTTTTTATCTTCTTTAGCTCTACCTTTGCGATCATTTCAGCATTTCCACCGAGTTGAATATCAGTTCCACGCCCTGCCATGTTAGTTGCTATAGTGATACTACCTGGCACCCCAGCTTGCGCTATTATGTACGCCTCTTGTTCATGATAACGAGCATTCAATACTGAATGCTTAAGAGAATGGCTTTGCAAAAGCGCAGAAAGCTTCTCAGAGTTTTCGATGCTCACCGTGCCAACAAGGACCGGTTGAAGGCGTTTGTAGCATTCTTCTATAAACTTCAACACAGCATTAAATTTTTCCTTTTCTGTACCGTAAATTTCATCATCAATATCAACTCTTTTTACAGGTACATTGGTTGGAATTTTTACTACATTTAATCTGTATATATCACGAAACTCTTCTGCCTCTGTTGCTGCTGTTCCCGTCATTCCGGAAAGTTTATTGTACATACGAAAGTAATTCTGAAATGTGACCGATGCTAAAGTTTGGTTTTCATGCTGAATTTCAAGATTCTCCTTCGCTTCAAGTGCCTGATGAAGACCATCGGAATATCTCCTGCCCTCCATCATACGCCCAGTAAATTCATCAATAATCACTACCTTGCCATCCTTTACTATATAATCTTTATCAGCAGTAAACAGCTTATATGCACGTAATGCTTGGTCTATATAATGAGTCATTATCATGCTGTCAGTATCATAGAGCGAGGAATTTTCAGGAATGAGATTGTATGACCTTAGTAGTTCCTCCACTCGTGAAATACCATCTTCAGTCAAGAATACCGTTCTACCTTTTTCATCTACTTCATAATCGGAGTCAACTAATTTGGTTACTATTTTATTGATATGCTTATATATCTGATTGTTTTCCTCAACCGGGCCAGAAATAATAAGCGGAGTGCGAGCTTCATCAATGAGTATTGAGTCCACTTCATCAACTATTCCGTAGTGAAAGCCTCTCTGAACCATGTCTTCTTGAGAAAATTTCATATTGTCTCGCAGGTAATCAAAGGCAAGCTCGTTATTTGTGGAATACACGATATCTGCACTGTAAGCCTCTTTCCTCTCTTCGTCTGTCAAGTTATTCGTAATAAACGCAACAGAAACCCCAAGAGAATTATATAATTTGCTCATCCACTCTGTGTCTCGTTTTGCAAGGTAGTCATTAACAGTTACGACGTGTACGCCTTTCCCTTCTAAGGAATTTAGATATGCTGCTAAAGTTGCAACGAGTGTCTTTCCCTCTCCTGTTTTCATTTCTGATATCATACCATTGTGGAGCACCATTCCACCAATCAGTTGAACATCAAAGTGCCTCATGTTAAGAAACCTTCGAGAGGCTTCACGCACAACTGCAAATGCAGGTACAAGAAGATCATTTAACGTTTTCCCATTTTTCAATTCTTGTTTGAATTCTTCAGTTTTACCAGCAAGCTCCTCATCAGATAAACTCTGCATTTCTGTTTCTAATGCATTTATTTGCTGAACAATTTTCCTAAAGGATTTTATTATCTTCTTATTTGTTGACCCAAATATCTTTCTTATAAAAAAGAATGACAACGTAAAAATGAAAAATATAAGAATGGCTGTCAAAATTAGCGGAGAATCTAGCATAAACTTAAGTAAAGTCTTATTTAATATGAGATTATATTACTAAATGCAGCCTACAGCAATTACATATTAGATTTGGGGAGTCTTTGGAAAGTCTTTTTTAAATCAAGAATTAAGAGTTTGCCAGGCAATTCCTACCCTCGAAGGCCTTTCTATCAACACATAAAGACTCTATTGCATTATTTTAGGTGTTTGGTAATCTTTAATTCTAGATCAAACAAATTTATAGCAGCCTGTATGAGGTAACTAGTTATGCACGGTAATATCTACCAGCTAAAGGTATTGATGCTATTTTTGCATCGAGGAGTGCTCTATCAGCACTCTTTTCGCTTAGGTACAGAAATAGAAGAGGCCAGAAAATTCGATGATTTAGTATTTGAATGTACCCAAGGTAGTAAGAAAGTATACCGTTTTTTGCAGGCTAAACACACACAAGATGAAGATAACAAGAAAATTGGAGTAGGGAACTTACTTACAAAAGATAAAAGTGGTGAGTTTGGATTAGCAAAGTATTGTGTTTCTTACCTAAAGATCAAAAATAATCAAGATTTTGCAGATGGTAACCTGAAAGATTTTATTATCTGTACTAATATCGATTTTGATCTGGATCAAAGCACAGCACGAAACACAGTGAAGAAGTTGAGGGTAAAAACTTTAGGACCAAACGAGGAAATAGAAATTTTAGTTGAAGTAATCGACACTAGTGATGTCTTTTTTAAAGATGGTGGCACTAGATATAAGTTCTCTTATATTCACAATAACATGATTTCAGTAGTGCAACCAGCATTTGAAAGTGCTGTAGAAGAAGCGATGGAAGAATTAGAAGAGGAGATAAAAAAACTCCAAAACAAGCCAGATCAGAACTCAAAAAGGAAATTGGAAAGAAATCAGACGTGGCAACGTGAATTTGGACGAATGATGAATGAAGGTAGGTTGGAAGACAATATAAAAGAATTTTTTGATAAGTTAGTATTTGCAGTAAATCAGCCCAATGAAATAAAACTAGCGGATATTATCAAAAGTGAGCTAGGCGAGCAATTTAATGATATTGATAGACAGAATGTTTACGCTCGCTTCCAAGAAAAAATGCTAGATTGGTTGAAAGAAAAAGGGAGACGTTTTCTTACACATGAAGACGGAAGAGAATTCTTTTGCAAGATGAAAGAAGAAATCTTAGAGGTTGTCCGGAAACTAGTAAATTCAAGCATATTCCCTCTTTAACATAACCCTATTCATAGCTAGGTATATGAAATTCTCAGTGGATGTTGTGAGTAAATCATACTCCTTCGATAGCCTTCTATTCCTATTAACCCAAGCAAAAGTCCTTTCTACAACCCATCTTCTTGGCTGTACTTTAAACCCTTGTT
>NZ_JAPQLM010000122.1:0-1378 GCF_028981765.1 Wolbachia endosymbiont of Drosophila seguyi | reverse complement strand
ATCTAAAAAATATGGTGGAAAACCTTAAGACTATAAAAGGTATAGGATATCTTACTGCTGTTGCTGTTGTCGCAGAAATGCCATCAGTTGATAACTTTGACAATGCTAAACAATTTACAGCTTTTGCTGGTCTAAATCCAGGACATTATCAATCGGGATCGTCAGTAAGTAAGAGAAGTTGCATATGCAAAATAGGATCTGAGCGTATTCGAAAAGCTCTTTATATGCCAGCTATAGTAGTCAAAAACCATAATAATCATTTTCAAAAGTTTTGTCAGCGTCTAGCAAGTAAAGGCAAATGTCCAAAAGTCATAGTTCTTGCGTTAATGCGAAAATTAATGCATGTCTTTTTTGGTATTCTTAAAAATAATCAACCATTTAATTGTAATTTTGTTGGATAATTTGTTTGACAGCAGAAACAGTATCTGGGATCTAAATTTTTTATGCGAAACCATTATGTTTATATGCTTGTAGGCCCAAGTTCCTCACATAGTGAACAAAAAAGTAAATGAGATTCCAGTGTCACGCGCTGGAATGACACCTCCCCCATGAGAACTCTATTTTTCATACCACTCATTTATAAGTTTATTGATATCAGAATCTATAAAATCCTTTAATGGTTGCCTGATTTTTATCTCAACATTTTTAGGGATGCACCTATCTCTACATATCGCATAATTTATATGGAAGTTAAGGTCAATATACCCTTGATTTAAAAATATATTCATCTTAAAGGGAAATAATACCATATCCTCATATACGTTACTTACAAACGTCTCTCTCCCTACTTTATCTTTATGTTCCTTTGGAATAGGCCAGTGAATATTTATATCTGATGCATTACCTTTGTAACTAATAGACGTGGGAAGGCCAAAATCTCCAGGATCTTTATAATATATGTGCCAGCCTGGTTCTACTGTAACCTTTATTGCACCTTTAAGAGTGAAGCTTGCTTCATTTATCTCGCCAATAAGTAAATCAAATTTTGCAATTTCCTCGTCAGCATATAGTTGAGCGCAAGAAAAAAATAAAAATAATATTAAATATATATATATTTTCATTAAGGTAAATTTCTCCTTTTATAGAGAAAGTAATTTAGATTTTAATTATTATATTTAATAGTATTATATAGATTATTTATTAATATAGCATTATGCTATAGCTAAACTGACTTACGACAATCTGAAAAACGACAAATTCGTCATTCCGCTACTTGTTAGCGGAATCTATGCCGAGATACCGCGAATGAATCCACAACTGTACGAACATTGTGATTTTGGCCCATAAGGAGGGTGTCATCCCAGTGCTTGACACTGGGATGGCTTTGTTGCATCACACTTTATGAGATGGTGATTTATGGTAAATTCATGTAACTATC
>NZ_JAPQLM010000121.1:0-2975 GCF_028981765.1 Wolbachia endosymbiont of Drosophila seguyi | reverse complement strand
GACTACGGTCGCAAGATTAAAACTCAAAGGAATTGACGGGGACCCGCACAAGCGGTGGAGCATGTGGTTTAATTCGATGCAACGCGAAAAACCTTACCACTCCTTGACATGGAAATTATACCTATTCGAAGGGATAGGGTCGGTTCGGCCGGGTTTCACACAGGTGTTGCATGGCTGTCGTCAGCTCGTGTCGTGAGATGTTGGGTTAAGTCCCGCAACGAGCGCAACCCTCATCCTTAGTTACCATCAGGTAATGCTGGGGACTTTAAGGAAACTGCCAGTGATAAACTGGAGGAAGGTGGGGATGATGTCAAGTCATCATGGCCCTTATGGAGTGGGCTACACACGTGCTACAATGGTGGCTACAATGGGCTGCAAAGTCGCGAGGCTAAGCTAATCCCTTAAAAGCCATCTCAGTTCGGATTGTACTCTGCAACTCGAGTGCATGAAGTTGGAATCGCTAGTAATCGTGGATCAGCACGCCACGGTGAATACGTTCTCGGGTCTTGTACACACTGCCCGTCACGCCATGGGAATTGGTTTCACTCGAAGCTAACGACCTAACCGCAAGGAGGGAGTTATTTAAAGTGGGATCGGTGACTGGGGTGAAGTCGTAACAAGGTAGCAGTAGGGGAATCTGCAGCTGGATTACCTCCTTAGGCTTTGCACATAATTTACCATTTTTAATGATGGTGTTGTTATGTGCTATACTGCTGTCTTTACTTCTACTTTATTTTAATTTCCCGATAACGGAATTTTATGAGTGATAGACCTCTTTCTCCACATTTACAAATATATAAAGTACAAGTTACTAGTTTTTTCTCTATTATGCATAGATTGACTGGTATCTTGCTATTCCTTTTATTAATGATACTTTCTTGGTATTTCATATTACATGTTTACTTTCCTGAGTTACTTATAGTAAGGTACTTAAATGCATTATTATTCACTCCTGTTGCTAAATTAGCTTATGTCTTATGTTTTATAAGTTTTGTATATCATTTTCTTAATGGTATTCGTCATTTATTGTGGGATGTTGGGCTTAATTTAGAAATTACTGGCGTTTCAAGGAGTGCTATACTGCTGACAGTAACGCTACTTCTTTCTACTATGGCTTTTTTATTTATGTTTATATGAGTCAGTCTGGAAATTCAGTACATCATTGGTGGGTTCAGCGTGTTTCTGCGGTAATTTTACTGTTCCTGTTTCCTTGGTTTATCTATTCATTTTCTTGCACATTTTATACTGATAGCTCTTTGTCTTTTAGTGAAAAATTTATTAATCACCCTCTAGAGCTTTTATTTTTTGTTGTATTGTTGTTTTGCATTTTTTGGCACGCAGTTCTTGGAATGCAGGTAGTATGCGAAGATTATATACACAGCGTACCTTTGAGGATTTTTACAATTACATGCATAAAGTACTTATCAAGCATTACTTATATAACCCTCGCTTTTACAATCTTTATCTTCTACAGGCATATTTTCTTGTAAAATCACCGGTGCTGTGTTAATATATTATTAGTGTACTAGTTTTATTATTGAACTATAGCATTATAGCGATTTTGGTTTGACAATATGTTTGAAGCATTAAAAAAGGGAGCAATAGATCTTACACTTAAAGCAAAAGGTCTGCTTACTTCACCTGAATCTCAAGTTTACGTCGAAGACCTTAGAAAGGTAATGATGTATGATGGAAGGAAATGCCAGTATCCAAAAAATTATGATCAAATTGTACAGTCTGCTAAAATCATAGAAAACAGGGATATGCATGGAAATGCTATACTAGATAAAGATAAAAATCCAACCTATAAACTTTTGTATGGTCAAAAAGATGAGAATGGAGAACAACCAAGTTTCAGATTATCTTTAGTTACCAAAGATAAAGATAATGATAGATCTTATTTTACTATCAATTATATAGACAATCAGGGTAAGCAAATTCCGATAAATGAGTTGCATAAGTCATATTTTGAGCCATTAGGCTTTTCGAGAATGGATTTGAAAAAACACGTGCCAATTTTTGAAGCTGAAAAAACTAAGGATCCTCAATATCCATTTGAATTAACTAATTCTTCTGTGCTAACTAAAGAGGTAAAAAATAAAGAAGGTAAAGTTCAGGAAGTTGTTGATGAAAAAGGAAGAAATGGAGAATTATTATACACTAGTGATTACAAGAAGCTCAGCACCCATTTTTCAGAAATTAGAGATCAGAATGGTAATCTAGAGCTAGATAAAAGTCTTATATCTGTTCCTATCGTTTTTGCTACAAGTTTAGCTAAAGTTTGTACTAAATTGTTGACTTCTCTTCCTATAAAGTTAGGGGAGCATTTAATAAGCGAACAAAACCCAATTGCAAAGTCTTTTGGTTATCTTTTATTTACTCCTGCAATGGCAGTAAAAAATTTAGTGGATATGGGAGCTACCATACTTAAGGCTCCAATTTTATTGTTTGTAGCAAATGAGAAAAAATATGGTGATGCTTACTACACCATGTGGAAACACCAACTGAAAGGATGTTTGGAAGAAGCAAAAAGTGACTTTAATGTTATTAAAGGTGAAGAAAGGCTAAAGCCGGATCATGGGAATCGTGATTCACTAGTGGGCACATGGGATGAGCTTAACGCTAGAAGGCCAAAGAAACAAGGGGATGATAAAGAAGTTAGCAAGAGTAATGAAATACTAAAGAGTCCTGAGGAAGAACAAAATAAGGGTAATGAAATATTAAGTGATAAAAGAAAAGGTCATGTTGAGGAATTACAAAATAGAAGAAATTCACAGCAAGGGCAAGGCGCTACACATGATCACTCTCATTAGCAATTACTTTAAATCAACATTTACTTTCTTTATTAACTATTCCACAACAAAAACTTGCATGTATTTTGCCCTCAGTATAAGATATTAATTATTTAATTAATATCTTAACTAAATGCGCCCTGTAATATTGTGTGGTGGTAGTGGTAGCAGACTTTGGCCTTT
>NZ_JAPQLM010000120.1:0-2920 GCF_028981765.1 Wolbachia endosymbiont of Drosophila seguyi | reverse complement strand
AAAATTTGCCATACACTCAGCTAGGAAGTTTCTTTTTGGTTTGACAGGTTTTATCTGTCCGGCGCTATCCACTAGTGTTTTAAGTTTCTCTTCTAGATTTTCTCCATAAGCTTCCACTGTCACACGATCTATACCACAAGCCTTGTTGCGTTTTAGTTCCTTATAACACTCTGCAAGATTCTCTTCATTAATCAAATGAACTAATGATGTAAATTTTACTCGCTTATCTTGCTTAGCCCTTACTGCTATCTGGTTTAGTTTTCCTTGCATACTCCTCTAATCTCTGTTGTATTGGTATAGCAATCCCTATACCAGTCACTATATTGCTAACCGCTTCCCCTTGTATGTGGCTTTCCCACACTCCGAGTACTATCAGTTAGTCCGACTTCCTTTGCATCTTCCTCCAGTCCTCGCCTTTATTGACTTGTTCCAGAGTACCCTTACAGGAATACAAAGGATCTCCCAAGTTCACGTAAGGTCCATCTCAACACATGACGCGGCCTTCGATCCCGATGAGGTGAGTAATATCTTGCCTTAGCGTTATTACCCATGTTGCCTTCCACCAAATGTAAAGTGTCAGCCCCCATGACGCGTGAATTACGGGACTCAATACCTTCACTTTCGTTGCACCCTATGTTGTCCATTCCATTAGCTTTACTACGCTCGTTACCTTACGCAGCATAATGGTTTGTTCCAGGTTGCCGGCTAAGCTTTACCCGTGTTGGATTTTCACCAACTGTTCCTTACGCACTTCTTGGCGCACACAATTTTTCACCCCCCTTAAAATTAAAACAAAAGGTGGTAAACAAGATGTCAAACACAGATAACTCAACTACAAGCTGGTTTTTGTTGTAGTTAGATAGTTATTTTCTCACTTTCTTTACTTGCTTTAATTAATTCATCAAAATCAGATTCATGTAATTTGTCCTGTATAACTCTGTACTTTTCGTATTCTCCTTCAGCCAGGGCTTTTGCAACTTCAGCACTAACTTTACCGGCATCTTTAAGTACTTCATAATCATTGAATAATAGAAATGCATCCAATTTTTCAGCCCAGTCTTGCATTTTCATCAGCCGATTCTTTTTTGCTTGAAGTTCTGCATAATCTAGATACATCGAAACAATGTGGTTTAGTTCACTTAGTTCTTCTTCAGTTAAGTAATTTTTCGCAATACTTACATCACTCTTGTGAATTTTTTTACCTGGACCATCTTTCCATGTAGTTAGCCCCATATGTGGTTTTTTGTGATCAACCCGAGAACATATCAACTCTGCTGCAGTTAAACCATAAATTGCCCAATATAATTTGTTTTGTACTTTTGCGTAAAATTGTTTTGTTATTTCTGAATTTGGATCGTAATCTGCAGAACATTCGGCATAAATGTCGGTAATCTTCTGGTAAAATCTACGTTCGGATGCTCGTATTTCCCTGATTTTTTCAAGTAATTCATTGAAGTAGTCTTTGCCAAACTTTTTCCCGTTTTTTAGTCGTTCACTATCTAAAGCAAATCCTTTGATAATAAAATCCTTCAAAACTTTTGTAGCCCATACTCTGAATAATGTTGCTTTTTTAGAATTAACTCGATAACCAACAGCTATAATTGTATCTAAATTGTAAAGTTGTGTTGGGTAATTTTTACCGTCTGCAGCGGTTACCTCAAAAGTGGAAACAACTTCTTTTTCCTGTAATTCACCAGATTCAAATATGTTCTTGATATGCTTACTAATAGCTGGCAGTTGTACATCAAATAATTCAGCCATCCTTTTTTGCGTAAGCCAAAGATTTTCATCTCTGCATAAAACTTCAATTTCTATATTTCCACCTGGAGTAGTATAAAATACAATCTTATTCTCATCCATTATCTATCTCCTATAACTTACAAACAAACCATTGATCATCAATAGGAATTTAACCAATTAATTGTCTCTACTGCAACTAAATTCTTTAAAACGTCTTTAGAGGGCTATTATAACTTATTAATGAGCTGGATAGAGGGGAATATCTGTTTTATCAAAAATTCATGTGACCTCTTCTCAGCTCCAGTAAACAGTTATTTCCAAAATGGAAACAACTCAAATAGTAAGGTGTCTAGGAGGTCGGACTTCCGTTTAGCGGGTTCTTAAAGTTTAGGCTCTCTTTAATTTCTGAGCTGCATTCAAATTATTTTAACTTTTTTTCAGAAAATCCCGGAAAAAGTGGTGAGAAATCCGGAGTATAGGGGCATTGAGTATAGATGTGCTTCAAACACAAAAGTCGGCAAATAAACAGAGTAGAAAAGATTGAAGGAAGCAAAAGAAATTTAGGCTTTTGGTAAGTTACGTAATTGAGAATTTGTATTTTTTTAGATGAGGTAAAAACTTTGTTTTAAGGCTAGATGCAACTTTAGGGTACAAATACTACTATTACCAAAGAACGCATATAATACCCCTTAGAACTCGAATAAATGGCATGCTTAGCAATTCTATTACTGTATGGCAAACTCACAGGTGAGTTTAGCACGTTTTTTACGCTTTGCAAAGAAAAATTAAAAAAAGTGAACAGTTTTTGTAAAATCGGTGAATATATATAATACCAAGTCCTAACTAAGGTAGGTAGCATAAGATTCTTGTCATTGGCCAACAAAAACCCATTCATAGCGTATTTTGAAGGAACCAGACGATATTTAGCGCTACTTATAGTTTTAAATAATAGCAAATGTCAATCCTCACACTCGACCTCGGCAAACAAACCGGCTGGGCTATTCTTACAGATGGAGTAATTCAAAGTGGGAGTGAAAGTTTTCATGGTAATCGTTTCAGCGGAGGTGGAATGGCTTTGTTGCATCGCTACTTATGAAAGGCTAACTATAGTTAGGATTATAAGCAACTTATTGAAAATCTTGTTTTTTTGCAATCAATCTGATCAAATTTAAGAATAGTA
>NZ_JAPQLM010000119.1:0-4880 GCF_028981765.1 Wolbachia endosymbiont of Drosophila seguyi | reverse complement strand
TTTTTTATAACAAACAACGTCACTATTAACTATTGCATTCCAGAACAATTTGATGCATCATTCTTTTTGTAAAAAACATTCCACACTTTCTCTCCACTTTTTCTGGGTAAGGTCAAAGGATCTTATGTCTTAAACCTTATCACCAGGCTTAACAAATAGGTGGCCCAATACTATTAACTTTATGGGTTTATCTTCGTTATTTGCTACTATCCAAACCCCATCGCTCTCATGATCAACAATTTCTATTGGTGCAAATACTACATAATTATTGTCATCAACAATCTTTATTCCAAGAGCACCCTCGTCACTTAAGCTCAGGGCTGAAGAAGGCACTTTATATGCAAATCTTTCGCCTGAAGGTAGCCTTACGTTGGCAGTTAGTCCCTGCAAGGATATCATTTTATTATTAGTTACCTTTACTTCTACCCTATAAGACCCAGTTTTAGGCTCAGCAATTTTACTAATAAAACTTACTTCACCTGCCAATTCTTTTCCGTCCAGCAAATTAATTTGAGCTGTGCTGCCTAGCTCTATTTTATTTACTTCATTTTCCGAAACGTATAACACTACAAGAATTTGATCGAAATTAACCACGTCAGCTATTTTTTGCCCAGCATTAACAAAATCCCCTTCGTTTGCATTGATTTTATCAATATAACCATCTATAGGAGATGTGACTGCAGTACTTTCTAAATCTAATTCTAGCCTTTTTAGGTCAGCTTTTGCACTTTGTAACGCAGTAAAAGCTGCTTCTACTTGTATTTGTGCCCCATAGCCTTTTTTATTCAGTTTGTGAGAGGAATCATACTCAATTTCACGCTGCTTTAATAAAGCTTTGGCTTTCTGAGCTTGCTCAATCCTGTCATAATCTTCTATCTTTAACACTACATCATCTCTTTTTACCTTTTCACCATCAGGTAAATAAATAGAAATAATCTTACCACTTATTTTTGAGACAAGGCTAGCTCTATGTAAGGGATTTACTGTACCAGAAAAATTTAAATATATAGTGCGGTTTTGCGGCGCACATTCTTGAGTTTTTACTGAAAAGCTACTAGTTGCATTATCGCTATGAACCGCCTGATCTTTTTTTAAAAATGCACTGCTGATAAAAAACAGTAGAATAAAAGCAATACTGGAAATGATGATTACTTTATTTCTCATCTTTAAACAATAGAATTTGTTGATCAATCTTGTTAGAAACAACTGCATAAATTTTCGAATCAGAAATGTAAGTATAATACATGTACCATTGTCACTCCATAAATAGTTTTATATGAGAACAAACACAAGATTTTCCTACAATAAGTAAGTTTTTTATTGCTAAAATGCAATTTTTAATCGAATAAAATTGCAAACAAAGTTGTGCATAAGACTGGATTTAAAAAAATCTCGAAAAACATACTAAAACTTTTAAATAATAACTTTATATCTAGTGGCTTTGCCTTCTCCAAGACGCTGTAAGTATTTCATCCCTAGCAGTTTCTTTGTAATTGCCTCTACTGTTCTTGGAGGAAATCCTAGAGCTTCTATAGCATCTTTTCTACTAAATTCTTTATCTGCAAGGCTAAGTGCCCATTCCCAGAAGAACAATTGTTTTCTTGATAATAAATATTCAGTATTCTCCCTCTCAAGAATATAATGCGCCTCATTTGCTTGCGTTTTGAGTACATTAAGAAAAAATATTAACCACGGGGAAATATCTTCTTTGCCACTTTTCCAGCTACTTTGTGTTTTATTAAGCGCTAAATAGTAATCAAGTTTGTTAGTTTCAATTATCTTTTCATGTGATACAATAGATACAAAATCATAACCCTGCTGCAACAGCATTAAATTAGTCATCAATCTATTAGTTCTGCCATTCCCATCTTGAAAAGGGTGTATTGCCAGATACTCAAAAACAAAGTTAGCAATAATAATAAGAGGATGCTTAAATTTATTATTTAAGGACCAGTGATACCAATCAATAAGCTCTTGTACTTCCTTTCTAACAAGGTAAGGTGGTGTGGGATCAAAAATTATACCAACAACTTTTCCATTCTGATCTTTTGCCTCAACTCTATTAGAACTTGCTTTGTATTTTCCTCTATGATACAAATCTTTTTCACTATAAAGTAGCATCTGGTTGTTAATGTGCAATATTGATGACTCACTAATTGGAATATCCGTATAATCATGAAATATTAGTGTAAGCATTTCTAAGTAGCCAGCAATTTCTTGCTCATCTCTATTTTTAAATTTTTTGACACGTAGGTTTTTATATAGATCCTCAACTTCTTTATCGGTTAGACGATTTCCTTCAATACGGTTAGAAGCGCCAGAAGATGTAACAATAACTGAATGAGTTAATCTTTCAATTGTTTGTGGTAGTAGTTTTTTCGTTATCTGCCAGCTATTTTTAACACTATCAACTGCAGTAATTAACTCGTACACTTGCTCAATTACAGGCCCTTCTAGGTTGAGACGCGTACTAAGACGAAAATTCTTCCAGTTCATATTCTTCTCACATGCATATTATGTGAGATAATGTGAGATAATGTGATAAAAGTCAATAGTAAACTTTATATGCACAGCAGAGCTAACTACAAAAATTATATATTTTCAAGTGATCCTAACCATATCAAAAACTACAGGGCAAAGCTGTTAGAGGAAGGCTTAATTAGTTAAAAATTTCAATCTTATGTAAAATATTGTCTTATTTTGTAATTTTCTTGTTGACTAACGAGACGATATCTACTTTTCAATAAACTCCATTTGCATTTCTTGTATACTGCTTTCTATTTGCTTTATTTGTTCTATCAACCTTTCCTCTAAGTCAAGATTACCGCTCAGCCTCGCTTCGGTTCTTTCTTTTCGTAATGCATTTAACTCTTTTAGTAACACTATATTATTCCACACAATTTCTGCAGATTTTCTCTCGTTCAGTTGGCTATTTAGTACACTAGTTTTTTCAAATACATACTTTATAACGTTAAACTGTTTCAATTCTTGTAACAAAGCCTCTTTATCGAGGTTGCTTTTGTTACTTATTACATCAATTATACGCTGTTGTAATCTTTTCATCTCATTAGTAAATTCAAAATGAGAAAATTGCTCAAAAAATATAGGACGGTTCAAGATTTCAGGAAATTCTACGGCTACACGCAAAATTACGGCCTGATTTTGCTCTGCTTCAATTAGCTCTGGAGACTTGTTATGAAGATACTCACCTTTTGTTGCTCTAGTTTTACTATTAAAAATCTGTTTTTTGAAGCTACTTCTTAGTTCACTAGCCTTATTGTAAAAATAATCTCTGTAATACCTTCTAATACTGCTGTTGCTAATAGTATTTACATATTCCATGAACTTGTGCTCAAGAATTGAATATTTTTCCGGAGCAAGTTTTTCATAATTTTGCAAATTGCTATCGATTATGTGATGCCATAAATATTCAGAATGCAGTTTTGTTGAATGGTCAAGAGCAGTCAACACGTCTTCTTTCTTGTATTCCAGTTCGTTACATATATCGTATGGATCTTTATTACTCGGCAAAGTCACAAACTTTAACGTGTATCCAGGCTCTAATATTAGCAGAGCAAGTTCTGCAACTCGAGTAGCAGCATGACGTCCAGCACTATCGCCATCCATACAGATGGAGATTTCTTTAGCAAATCTCCATAGATTTTTTATCTGTTCTGCAGAAATTGCGGTACCAAGCGGAGCAACTGCATTACTAATTCCCGCTTGATGTAGCGCTATAGCGTCCATATATCCTTCAACAACGAGTATGTGCTGTTTTTTACGTATTTCGCTTAAAGCAAAGTTTAATCCGTATAAATTCTCCCTCTTCTTGAAGAGCTGACTCTCTGGACTGTTTAAATATTTCGGCTGTTGCTCAGAACTTAGCGCACGTCCGCCAAAACCAATAACTCTCCCTGCAATGCTCTGTATAGGAAATATCAGCCGGTCATAAAAATAATCATGAAAATTTTTGTTTACTAATCCAATATCAATTAAAATTTTGTCTTCAATACCTGAAGAGTTTAAATACTCTTTCAAACCAGAGCTTGGTGCATAACCTATCTTAAATTTATCTATGATTTTAGGTAAAATCTTACGCTGCTTTAAATAATCTACAACACCTTGATTTTTTTGTGCAAACCAATTTGCAGCTAAATCAAGCGCTAAAAATAGTTTATTGTCCTCTTTTGTAATACTAAGATTTTTGGGCAGTTCAACACCTGTAACCGATGCTAATTTTTCCAATGCTTCTTTAAAGCTTAATCCTTCAGTTTGTGAAATAAATTCAAATGCATCACCACTAGCCAAGCAACCAAAACAGTAATATAACCCCTTAGTATTGCTCACCGAAAAAGATGGGGTTTTTTCGTTATGAAATGGACAGAGCCCAACAAAACTATCTCCTCTTTTTATTAATCTGACTTTTTTACCTACTAGGTCGGATAATAATAATTTTGATTTTATAATATCTATATGATCCATCTTGTTAAATTAGTAGTAGGATAAAAATTATATAGAATTTATACACATCTGACTCGAAATTTATTTCTATAACTAAAGCAATTTGGATTTACCGACAATGTAGCTATACAAATTCAAGAGCAATCCTGTCATCCAGGTAGCCCACAGAAACAAAAAACTTCCTTGACAAACCTCGCCAGCGCCCTTATCATGAAACTGAAGCTATTTATTTATCTTCTCTGTACAGATTAAATGACAAAAAAACTCAACGTATCTGGCGTCTCATGTTTAATTTTTTGCACTATGTGCACCTTATGTCTTTATCAAATTTCCGGGTTTTGACCTACAAAAGCTGAAATACGCTTATAAAGCATTTAAAACATTAAAAAACGCCAACTTAAAAAATGGATAGTGAATAA
>NZ_JAPQLM010000118.1:0-16424 GCF_028981765.1 Wolbachia endosymbiont of Drosophila seguyi | reverse complement strand
CTAGCTATGAGTAGGGTTATGTTAAAGAGGGAATATGCTTGAATTTACTAGTTTCCGGACAACCTCTAAAATTACTTTCAAATCTTGGTGCGAATGTTAATGTAGTTGGCAGCGGCAGAAATGCAATGAAATTATCTTCTTTGCACGTAGCTATAAGTAGTAGTAATTACGACGAAAGGGACTTATGTTTAGATATTGTAAGATGCTTAATAAATGTTCCTAATGCTGGGGTTAACTTACAAGATTATGAAAATAAAACGCCACTACATTATGCTGAAAGGCTGAAAACAATAGAAGTTTTACTAACGCGAGAAGATATAGATCCTTTAATTAAGGATGATAATGGCAAGACACCATTTTGTTATGCAAAAGAAGCAAATAGATTAGATATAGTAAAGATTTTAGCAAGTAATAGATACGGAGCTGATAAAAACAGTTTGCTTCATTTAGCTGCCAGAAAAGGATATGAAGACCTAATAGACGGTATTCTTGGTGAAGGAGTTGAAATAGATGCTGTAGATGAGAGTGGAAAAACGGGAATTTATGTTGCTGTAAAGCATGGTCACTTTAACGTAGTAAAGTTGTTGCTAAAGAGAGGAGCAGATGCCACGGATGTTTTTCAGTATGCAATAATAACGAACAACGCAAAATTAATAAAATTACTGAGCAAAGAGAAGGAAATAGTGTTATTTGGAAGACAGAAGAACTTTCCAACATTTCATTTATTGAGCAATAAATATTTTGAAGAAAGGAAAATAGCAGACAAAAAAATAAAGAAATATATCAATATCGTCTGTGTTTCTATAACAGTATGTGCAATAGTGATAGTGGGAATTTACCCTAACATTATAGCTGCGGTAATGGTGGGAATAGTTGCGCTCATAGCTGCAATAGCAATGAGTAATTTAACTCAGAAGTACATAGAAGAAGCACTTGAAAAGAAAATGTTTATTGAACTCGAAAGTGAGAAAACAAGTGAGTGCAGTTCTATTTTAAGTGATGTTGAGGTATCATCTAATGATGGTGAAGAGCTAGCGATATGATATATGCTACATCTTTTTCTGAAGGTTTAAAGCCAGATCCACTACTTAAAGTGTCAGAGTGGGCGAATGAGTATCGAGTTTTAGCGCCAACTGCAGCATCAGAGCCAGGTAAATGGAGAACAGAAAGAACTCCTTATTTAAAAGAAATCATGGATTCACTTTCTCCGTCCTCACCAGCAGAAAAAGTAGTATTCATGAAAGGAGCGCAGATTGGAGGAACAGAAGCTGGTAACAATTGGATAGGCTATATTATAGATCAGACTCCTGGTCCAATGTTAGTTGTGCAGCCAACAGTTGAAATGGGAAAGCGTTGGTCAAAAGGAAGATTTGCGCCGTTAATAGAGAGTACGCCATGTTTAAAGAGTAAAGTAAAAGACCCAAGGTCAAGAGACTCAGGCAATACTGTACAAAGTAAGGAATTTCCAGGTGGAATAGTAGTAATAACCGGAGCAAATAGCAGTGTAGCACTGAGATCTATGCCAGTAAAATATCTCTTTCTTGATGAAATAGACGCCTATCCAGGAGATTCAGGTGGTGAAGGAGATCCAGTGCTGCTCAGTATTGCTCGAACTAATACATTTGC
Organism: Wolbachia endosymbiont of Drosophila seguyi; assembly: GCF_028981765.1. Taxonomy (NCBI): domain Bacteria; kingdom Pseudomonadati; phylum Pseudomonadota; class Alphaproteobacteria; order Rickettsiales; family Anaplasmataceae; genus Wolbachia; species Wolbachia endosymbiont of Drosophila seguyi. The sequence continues at coordinate 14,798 of NZ_JAPQLM010000118.1, read as the reverse complement.
ACGGCGAAAGATTTTTTTAGTATCAACACCAACGATTCATGGAATAAGCAGAATTGAGAAAGAATTTGAAGCAACAGATAAGCAGTACTTTTTTGTACCATGTCCGTATTGTAATTACTATCAAGTTCTAAAATGGTCACAAATTAAATGGGAAAACAACGACTCAAGAACAGCACATTATGTCTGCACTGAATGTAGCGGCAAAATAGAAAATCATCAAAAGACAGAGATGCTTGAGCGTGGAGAATGGAGACCTACTAATAGAGTAAAAGGTGAGAAAAAAGGATTTCATCTTTCAAGTCTTTATAGTCCAGTAGGCTGGTATAGCTGGACTCAAGCAGTAGAAGATTTTCTTCATGCAAAAGAAAGTGAACAATTACTAAAAGTATGGATAAATACTACGCTTGGAGAAACCTGGGTAGACAAAGGAGAAGTACCAGATTGGAAGCAATTATTTAACAGGAGAGAATTTTTTCCCGTAGGCACAGTACCTAGGAGAGAAGTGGTGCTTACTGCAGGAGTAGATGTCCAAAAAGATCGTTTAGAAGTAGAAGTTGTAGCATGGGGAAAAAGCCGCGAAAGTTGGTCAATAGAATACCGAGTATTTGAAGGTGATACTGGAAGAGGAGAAGTATGGGGAAAACTCTCTGAGCTCTTAAATCATCATTTTATCGGTGAAAATGGTCTTGAATACATGATAAGTATGATGGCGGTTGATGCTGGGTATGCGACACAAGAAGTATACAATTGGGTAAGAGGTCATTAAGGCTCTGGAAGAGTAATGGCAGTGAAAGGTGTAAATAAAGCTCTAGTACCACTTAGCAGCCCAAGTAGAGTAGATATAACAGTTGGTGGTCAAAAGCTAAAAAGAGGAATAAAGCTCTGGCCAGTGGGAGTATCGATTTTAAAGTCAGAACTTTTTCAATTACTTAATGTTTTAAAGGACGGTGAAGAAGCTCCAGCAGGATACTGTCATTTTCCCGAGTATGCACCTGAATATTTTAAGCAGCTAACGGCAGAGCAATTAGTCAGCAAAGTAGTAAAAGGTTATACCAAACAAGAGTGGCAAAAGGTAAGAGAAAGAAATGAAGTATTAGACTGTAGGATTTATGCAAGAGCAGCATCTATTGCGCTTGGAATCGATCGTTGGCCAGAGAGTAAATGGAATAGTTTAAGTGAAAAACCAGAAAGTAAAAAATCAAAGAAAATAGTGAAAAGCAAATGGATCAGCGAGTAGTAAATGTATAACGAAGATTATCTAATTCAAGTCGAAGAAGCGATAAAGAAACTACAAAACGGAGAGCGAGTAGTATCAATTGCATATGGTGACCATGTTGTAAGATATGCTGAAGTAGATATAAATGATTTACTAAGCTTAAGACAACGTATTAAGGCTGAATTGAAAATTGCAGGTATGAAGCCAAAGAGAAAAATTGTTTTTTCAACAAATAAAGGGGTTGACAAAATTATGTAAAAATGTTATAGTTTAGAGTTGATGTCTTACAGTGAATAATATGGATCAAAGTCAAGGAAGGCTTAATGTTAATGTAAATTTTGAGGGGGAATTTGCTCAGTATCTTACAGAAATGGCAAAAGTTCAAAATAGAACTATTGAAGAAATTGTAAAAGATCTAGTAGAAGAAGAACTTGAGGTAAGTAGACTATCTGAAGGTGACGAAATGGATGAAGGAGAAATAGCTCTACTTGAACTTGCTGCTAAACGTAATGTTCCTGGAGCAAAAATAATTAGACATGAAGATATCAAGTGGGAATAATTTACCAAATTGGTTATTTAGAAGGTGTAGATACCGAAGATCTTCCTTCTCTTCCGAAAACAATACGGTTAAGGGTGCAAAAAGCTATAGAAAAACGTCTCACAATTATTCCTGATAAAGTAGGTGAGGCTTTATCGCATAAATGGGTAGGCTACTTTAGGTTGCGTGTTGGCGATTATCGAGTCATATACTTAATAGATAACTCAGAGCACATGGTCAAAATTGCAGCAATAGGACATCGAAAAGAAATTTATAAACGTAGTCCAGAGTAATGACTCTCTACATACAATCTGTTGACCAAATTCTCTAGCAACTTGCTATAATTTTTCAATGTCAAATTGTGCAACAACTTGTTGCATAATCAAAGAGGCAAAATGTTATTAAAATCATTCAAACAACTATTTAACAAACCAAAGATAAAAAGCTCAGCCTGGGATGCTGCAGGCTCAGGAAGAAGATTTTTTCACTTTCAACCAGAGTTAGGAAGTATAAACAATTTGCTGTCTCAAAACCTTGAAACTTTACGTAGTAGATCACGTGATATGGTGAGAAAAAATCCATATGCAGCAAATATTATTGATACAATAGTAAGTAACTCTATTGGAACAGGAATAAAACCGCAATCAAAAGCAAGGGATGGGGAATTTCGAAAGAGGGTGCAAGAATTATGGCTAAGATGGACAGATGAAGCAGACAGTAACGGAGTAAGTGATTTTTATGGATTACAAGCTCTAGTATGCAGAAGTATGATAGAGGGAGGAGAATGTTTTGTACGTTTAAGAACGAGAAAGCTGGAAGATAGATTTTCTGTGCCATTACAACTGCAAGTACTTGAGTCTGAACATTTAGATAATAAAACAAATCAAACTTTAGGAAATGGTAATGTAATAAGAAACGGGATTGAGTTTAACAAGCTTGGGCAAAGAGAAGCATATTACCTATTTAAAGAACACCCTGGTGAAGGCTCATTTGGTGAATTAGTGAGAGTGCCAGCAAATGATGTTTTACATATTTATAGACCATTAAGACCTGGGCAAATTAGAGGAGAGCCATGGCTTTCGAGTATACTGCTAAAGCTCTATGAACTTGATCAATATGATGATGCAGAATTAGTGAGAAAAAAGACAGCAGCGATGTTTGCAGGGTTTATTACAAGGCTCGATCCTGAAGCAAATATTTTAGGAGAAGGTGAAAGTAATGAGCAAGGAGTAGCACTATCAGGTTTAGAGCCAGGAACAATGCAGCTTTTAGACCCAGGAGAAGACATAAAATTTTCAGAGCCATCTGATGTAGGAGGAAGTTATGAAGCATTCATGAGACAGCAGCTGAGGGCAATAGCAATAGGCACAGGGATAACATATGAGCAACTAACAGGAGATTTAACGGGCGTTAATTATTCATCCATTCGAGCAGGATTAATAGAGTTTCGTCGTAGATGTGCTATGCTGCAACACAACATTATGGTATTTCAATTTTGCAGACCAGTATGGAGTAGATGGCTAGAATTAGCAGTACTCTGTGGAGAACTGAGTATAGATAAAAAAGTAGCAAAAGCAGCGAAAGAAGAAGTAAAATGGATACCACAGGGATTTGATTGGGTGGATCCTTTAAAAGACCAGCAAGCACAACAAATGGCAGTAAGAAATGGATTTAAGAGTCGATCAGAAGTGGTTTCAGAGCTAGGTTATGATGTAGAAGAAATAGACCAAGAAATTGCAGAAGATCAAAGACGTGCTAGTTCCTTGGGTTTAAGTTTTGATTCCGACGTTACTACTAATCAAGAGATAATATGAAAAACCAAGCGATATGGCTAAACAGATGTGTAATGGTAGAACCAAGGAGTTTTGAATTACTGTCACTACAAACAGGAAAGCAGCCTATCTTTAAAAATATAAAACATGCGGTAAGAAATAGTGAAAGAGGAATAATACCAATACATGGAATCCTGACGAAAAAGTCAGAAGTTTTTGATGATGTATTGGGGATGACATCGTATGAGAAGATAAGTGAAGAGATAGAAGAAGCTTTAATAGATAAAGAAGTAGAAACAATAATTTTGGACATAGACAGCCCCGGAGGAGAAGTAAACGGTTTATTCGACCTTTCCGACTTTATTTACCAAGCAAGGAGAAAAAAGAGGATTGTGGCAATAGCAAATGATGATGCGTATTCTGCGGCGTATGCAATTGCATCAAGTGCTGAAAAAGTATTGGTAACTAGAACTTCAGGAGTTGGAAGCATAGGAGTAATAGCAAGTCATATAGATCAAAGTGGGTTTGATGAAAAACAGGGAATAAAATATACGACAGTATTTGCAGGAAGTAGAAAAAATGATTTAAATCCACATGAGCCAATAACTTCTGAGAGTTTAGAAAGCCTAAAAAGCGAAGTGAATCGTTTATATGGAATGCTGGTTGAGCTAATAGCACGCAATAGAAACCTTTCTGTAGAGGCAATAAAATCAACAGAAGCAGGGCTATATTTTGGCGAGAAAGCAGTAGAAATAGGTCTTGCAGATGGAATTACAATTCTTTCAGAGTTTAAATCTATTAATAAAAAAGGGGATATTACTATGAATGAAAAAACTACAAATGACCTAGAAACTGACAATTTAACTAAGTATCGTACTGAAGTTCTTGAATTAATACGTTTATGTAACTTATCACGAATGCCAGAAAAGATAGGAGAATTTATTGAGCAAAGCGTAAGTGTTGAGCAAGCCAGGGAAGTTTTAATGGAGTTACTTGCAGAGCGAACGAAGAAGACAGAAATACTAAGTGCAATACCACAGAATTCAGGAGAAGAGTTGATGATGCAGGTAGCGAAAAGTCGTGCGCAATCAAACATTTAAAGTATGTGTATAACCGCCGTGTATAACAACCACAAATATGGCGGTAAAAAAATAAAAAAAGGAGAGAAAAAGACATGATAAGTATAACTGAAGGAAATAATTTAGGCGATCTTCTGAAATATGAAGTGTCCAACCTATATTCAAGAGATCAAATAACAGTAGCCAAGGGACAAAATCTAAAGCTGGGAAAAGTAGTTGGTTATGATACTAAAGATGGTTTTATTAAAGCTTTAAATCCAACTGCCACAGATGGGACACAAACGGCTATAGGAGTGATAGCAAGCGATGTAAACGCAAAGGAAAATAGTAAAGGAGTAATTATTGCTCGTGGTGCAATACTAGCAGATCATGCAGTTGTATGGCCAGCAAATATCATTGAAGAGCAGAAAACTGCAGCAATAAAGCACCTTGAAGGACGAGGGATCATTATCCGCAAGGGAGCTTAAAAAAACTATTAAAAATACAAAAGGGGGAAAAGAAAAAATGCAAAATCCATTTACAAATACAGCATTTAGCATGACGGCACTAACAAATGCGATAAATATATTGCCGATAAATTATGGACGAGTTGAAAATTTAAATTTGTTTCCAAGTAGGTCAGTAAGATTTAGACATATTACTATAGAGGAGCAAAATGTAGTATTAAGTTTACTACCAACGCAGTTACCAGGAGCACCAGCAACAGTAGGAAAACGTGGAAAACGAAAAATAAGAACTTTTACCATTCCACATATACCACATGATGACGTAGTGTTGCCTGAGGAAGTACAGGGAATAAGGGCATTTGGGTCAGAAAGTGAACTGAAAGCATTGGCAGATGTAATAACTGATCATTTGCAGCTAATGAGAAATAAACACGCAATAACGTTAGAACATTTGCGAATGGGAGCGCTGAAGGGAATCATTCTTGATGCTGATGGGTCGGAGTTATTAAACCTTTACAACGAATTTGAAATTACACCAAAAGTAGTAAATTTTGCATTGGGGACTGCGACAACCGATGTAAAGCGTAAGTGTCTGGAAGTATTGCGCCATGTTGAGGACAATTTAAGTGGTGAATATATGACGGGGATTCATGCACTGGTAAGTCCAGAGTTTTTTGATGCACTAATTTCGCATAGTAAAGTGAAAGAGGCATATGAAAGATGGCAAGAAGGAGCAGCGCTGAGGAATGATATGAGATCAGGATTTACGTTCTGTGGAATAACATTTGAAGAGTATAGAGGGCAAGCAACCGACCCTGAAGGAACCGTAAGAAGATTTATAGAAAGAGAAAGTGGAAACTGTTTTCCACTAGGAACAGCGAGCACATTTACAACGTATTTTGCACCAGCAGACTTTAATGAGACAGTAAATACTCTTGGACAGCCACTTTACGCGAAACAAGAGCCAAGAAGATTTGATAGAGGGACCGATTTACATACTCAGTCAAATTCTCTGCCAATGTGCCATAGACCGGGAGTATTAGCAAAAGTCGTTGTAACATAACAACACAGGTAGAGCAACTATAAAGTGGTGAGGCAGAAGAATGCTTTACCTGTGTGCCCCTTCTTAGCGTGTAAAGGTTAGTATATAGCAGAAAAATATGCAAGAAAATATTAAGAGATTATTGCAAGATTGTTTTGCCCATTTAGGAAAAGTAGCTTTGTATGAATCAAAGGATAAGTCATATATGGTACAAGTACTAAAGCAACAGCCAGATAAATTATACGAGATTGGTGAAGGACAATTTGTAGGAGAAATTTTATTGTTGGAAGTAAGTGTGTTTGATGTATTAAAGCCAATGGTAGATACCGTCTTGCAAGTCAACAAAAAAATTACAAAAATTGTTCAAGCTGTATCATAAAATTAAAAAATACTTCCAATTCACATTTTGTGTAACGGTACACAGATTATAGTTAGTGAATATGTTGATAAGTAAATTTCCGCTTTTTTGTACGTATAAAATTAATTTACTTATCAACATATTCACTAACCAGTTACAAAATTTGTGTAAGATACTATTTTACATAATTGGAGCGTTTTTTGATTTTAAAGCACTAAACTTTCAGCCAAACTCCTAGCTCTGTAGTTTTTGATATGATCTGGATCAAAAGCCTTCTTTGACCTTAAAACACCAAAAACAATATGGAGTAACTTACGCATTGCAGCTCCCACAATGGCCATGTTATGCTTGCCTTTCTCTTTTAACCTTTTGCAAAAAGTCATAATAGTAGGATTATGATTCTTAGCTACTATGGCAGGAAAGTACATTGCCTTACATAATGTTCGTGAACCGGATTTACTTAATCTGGGCTTGGCATGTACAGACGTACCTGACGTTATATTTCGTGGTATAGCTCCAGCATATGCTGCCAATTGCCTGGCATCCTTGAAAGCTTTTATGTTAGGAACTTCAGCCAAAATAGCTACTGCTGATTCTTCTCCTATTCCTGGAATGGTCAATAGAAGTTGAAAATTTTCCAACAATTCTTTGTGTTTATTTAATAGTTCACGTAAGGAGTTTTTTATTCTTTCTATTTTTTGTTTTATGTTCATTGCAAGGTCTTCCCAAGCATTTGCAACTTCTTTAGGCAGTCTCTCTTTTTTTTCTAAGTGGTTATTTACTAATGTCAATTCATCTTTTAACGCAGCCGAGCAACGATAAAGATGCTTTAATTTCTTTAACTCAGGAGAAGGTGGTGCCCAACGAATAGGTTCCTGTCTTTGGCAATAATCGGCAATTATCTCTGCATCAGTCTGATCATTCTTTTGTCGTATAAGCTTACTTTTTGCATAAAATCTTATACAAGCTGGATTAACAACACTCACAAAATGTCCAGTATTGTGTAGAAATTCAGCTAAGGCTTCACTATAACAACCAGTAGCTTCCATGCAGGCTTTTACTTGTTCTACATTATGCTTTTGTAGAAAGCTCAGTAAACCTTGAAACCCATGATCATTATTCTTGAAACTCCTTTTCTTGGTTTCACGTTTTCCTTTGTTGCTTATGAATGAAAGAGAAACATCAAAGCGATCTTTTGATATGTCTATACCCAAAAAGTTGTTGATCATATATAACTCCATACGTTACTATTAAAATGAAAAGTAAGGCTAACCTTGTGGATACAGAATTATAACCATTTAGGTCTTTCTACGATACCGTTCAGCCTATACTTTTGAGAAGGGAACTCTTGTCTAACACATAGATTTTATATCTAAGGAGATATTCAAAGTTCTTCCCTTCTCCACCTAATGCTTAAGCTTAAAACATCAGATGCTTTTGACAAGATACAAGGAGATATCTTTATTATTGATAAGCGTAAGTACAAAGTATATTCACCACCACTTAGGGACAATTCGGGAATGCTATGGAAAATTCAAGCGTCAGGGGTGTAGATGCGTATTAACATCGAAGTCACCGGTAGTATTATACAAAGTATAGATGCTGAAAGGAAAAAAGTGGAAAAAGCAACGGTGAGGGCACTAAACAAAACAGCACTATGGGTAAGGTCACAAACTGTCAAACAAGTTAGCGAAGAAAAACAAATACCAAAAAAAGCAATGAGAAAAAAGTTAAGTGTGGATAAAGCAAATAGAAAGCGCTTATGGTCAGTAGTAAAGCTCAGTTCGCAGTGGATAGGAGTAGCAAAACTTGGGAGTATAAAACAGACAAAGATAGGAGCAAAAGTAGGAAGCCGTACGTATGAAGGAGCATTTATAGCAACAATGAAAAATGGTCATATAGGAATCTTCAGACGAAGGTATACCACGTCTTTGCCAATAGATGAAATTAAAATAAATACCCATGCTCGGGAAACAATGAAAGAGTTAGTCTCTAATGAAGTAGAGAGAGTATTTGAGAAGTATTTTGACCATGAACTTAATTTTATTTAAGAGCGTATGTTTTGGAGAGATCTACATCAGAAGATTTGTAAAACGCTAAAAGAAGAAATCCCAGCAATACAAACGTGCGAAGTGTATCCAGCAATACGTAGGGAAATAATAGCGCCAGCAGCATTTGTAGAGCTTGCAAGTTTAGAACCAGGGAAAGATCCGGGGACTGAGGAATTAGCGTTGAGGGCAAGATTTGAGGTAAGAGTGGTAGTTGATGGAACAGTTGAGGATTTTCAGGTAGTGGTAAGGTCACTGGCAACGGAAATTGCAAGGGTAGTGAATAAGAATACTTGGGACGTGGAAAATGTTTCAGCAGGTGAATTTATATCAGCAGGAGGGGATGATTTTAAACCAGAGTTGGATGCATATTTGGTGTGGTTGGTCGAATGGGTTCACGAGCTACATACAGGTCAATTAATGTGGTTAGAAACTGGTATCATACCACATACAATAAGTGTTGGCGAAAATGTTAGAGCATAATTTTGCAATTTCAGAGCTGAATAGGAAGTTAGCGAACATTATTCGTATAGGTCTAGTGAAAGAAGTAGATTATGAAAAAGCAAGAGTGCGGGTAAAAATAGGGGAATTTTTAACGGATTGGCTTCCGTGGGTAACGGCAAGAGCAGGAGAAGATAGAAGTTGGTTTGCGCCGAATATTGATGAGCAAGTAATAGTATTATCGCCATATGGAGAGTTGTCATTAGGGGTAGTATTACCAGCAATATATCAGGAGAAATATCCCCCTCCGGAGAATAAAAAGGAAATAAATAGTGTAAAATTTCAAGATGGGACAAAGTTATCATATGAGCAAGAAAAGCACCATCTTAAGATAGATGTAGTGGATAAAATAACGTTGAAAGTAGGAGAATCAAGTATGAAGATTACCAAGAGAGGCATAAAACTCAAAGCAAAGAGAATCGACCTTAATTAAGTATGGCTAAAGCTGTGGTTTGTATAGGGGATTATTGCAGTGGAATACCAGCACATGTTTGTATGAGTGGAAGCAGCGATGTTTTTGTAAACGGTAGATCTGTGTGTCGAAAAGGAGATATCTTAACTCTAGGGGAGAAACTAACTCAGGGATCAAATAGCGTATTTGTTAATGATATTGGCATAACAAGAACAGGTGACTTGGTATCGTGTGGTTTTCATGTGATGGGTGATAGCAAAAATGTATTTGCAGAATGAGAGGCATGAATGCTAGCACGGGAAAGGAATTGGAAGGATTAAACCATCTAAAGCAATCGATAGTTGACATACTGACCACGCCGATAGGATCACGTGTTATGCGAAGGGATTATGGGTCAAGACTACTTGAATTAGTAGATAAGCCAATTAATAGGGATTTAACTTTGGAAATCTATGCAGCAGTAGCAGAAGCTCTACAAAAGTTGGAGCAAAGATTTAAGTTAGAAAAAGTAAAAATTACAGAAGTGAAAGAAGGAAAGGTCAATATTTCATTAGATGGTATTTATCTACCAAATGGGAAAAATATTCATTTTGATGGGATTATGGTATAGAGATGGAGCAGCCAAATATTATCGAACCACTGAACTTTGAAGAGATTTTTTCCCGGATGAAAGAAGAATTAGTAAGTCGTGATGAAAGTTTTACGGCATTAGTAGAAAGTGACCCAGCAATAAAGATTTTAGAGGTAGCAGCATGGCGAGAACTTTTGCTGAGAGAAAGAATAAACGAAGCGGCAAGGAGCAACTTACTGAAGTTTGCAAGGGGGGAAGAACTTGATAATTTAGCTGAGTTTTATGGAGCAGAGAGGCAAGATGGAGAAGAAGATGAACGATTTAGAAAAAGAATCAAGGCAAAAATAAAAGGCTGGTCAACTGGAGGAAGTAAAGAACATTATCGATATCATGCACTCTCAGCAGATAGAAGAGTAAAGGATGCGCTGGTTGAATCAAAAGTGCCAGGGAGTGTAGAGATCTCGATTTTATCCACGGAGTTATCCACAAATGGCATAGCATCTGAAGAACTACTTGATATTGTAAGAAAGCGAGTCACCAGGGATGATATAAGGGTATTGACAGATACGATAACAGTAGTTGGTTGCAATATTATTGAAATAGATATCCACAGCAAAATTAGCATTAAAAGACCGGATATTATTGAAACGGTGAAGAAGAAATTTATCGAAAAATTTGAAGCAACGAAAAGATTGGGATGGAAGGTGACAAAATCATGGATCATAGCAAATCTATTTGTAGAAGGGGTAGAAAACGTGGAATTAATAGAGCCAAGAAAAGATGTTGTGGTACTAGGGAATGAGTGCGTTTGTTTAGGCAAGCTAGAAATCGAATTAATGGGCAAAAGCTAATGTTACTTCCACCTAATAGCACAAAAGAAGAAAGAGCCATAGTAGAGGCTATCGATTACAAAGTTGATCCAAGCAGGATAAAAGGATTTAAGTTTAATTCTAAAGATGAAATACTACCGTGGATAATAGAAGAATATGGATTGGGGGAAATTCTGCGTTGGGTAAAAGACAAAGGAAAGGCGATAAGAGAAGGAATAAAATTTCAAAGACTGCGTGGCACACCTGCCTCACTGAAAATAGCATTAAAGTGGGCAAATATAGAAGATATTACGATCATTGAAGAGCCACCCGGTAAACACTTTTTTGAGTTGCAGGTAGGGATAAGAGATGTTCCGAACGACTTCTTCGTGGATGCAGTAGTAGAACTAGCAAAACTATCATTGCCAGCAAGATCGAGGCTAATGAGGCTTTTCAATGACCACTATAATATTGGAAGATTTATTTTAGATGAAAGCTTTTTTGGCAGCTTATTATCAGACTACTCTGGTACAAAGATCGAAAAAGATGGACCAGTGTTATCATTTGGGAGAGTAAATTTTTTCAGGTCTAGTGGTCCAGTTGTTAGGATTATAGAGAACTATCTACGCAATCATTATGAACAAGCTTTGAGCAATGATATATATCGTCTAGATGTAGCAATACTTGGAGAAACCGAGCCTCATACTAAGAACTATAACGGTATTTATGAAAGGAATCATGTGTGGTATAACTTCAAAGCGCTATATCCGCTACCACAGAGCTTATTACCGGCAATTAAGTTTGCTAAGGCACAAATAGTATTATCAGATAGCTGGAACTTAGGGGAAATAAACGCATGTTTTCCGGTTACTAGTATAGAAGAGGAAGGGGATAAATTTTTATTGGGAAGTAGCAAACTATCTGAACAACTGTGGAATTTAAAATATAAACCAGTTTTAGAAAGGTTTAGCGTTACTCACCACTACAAGGTAGAAGATTTTACCAACCAGAAAGTTATAAGATTTGGTTTAGCAGAACACAATGTTCATTTTGAAAGCGATTTAGATTCAGAGCAAAAGGATTCAATACATGAGTTAGAAAGGTACATTTTAGTGTTTTACCCAGGTGTACTAACATGGCACGAACATCGACATTTGAACAGAAGTTGGGAAGAAAAACAGGTCGTATGTTTAATGAGTTAAATACATATACTTATATCTTCATACACTACATTAATATTCGGTAAAAATGTGTGTTTTTTGAAAAAAAGAAGTTGCTTTTCCATGCCAAAACAGCTATAAATTAGGTAGGTGTAGGTAAACAAAAAAGATTTACCAAACGCTAGAAGTTAGGAAGTTTTATAGTGAGGTACATCATGTGGATTAGTCAAGAAGAAAGGGATGATTTTAATGAATTATTTCAAGAGTTGCTTGCAGGCAAATTGTCTAAAAAGCATATAAATAGAAAAAATGAAAACGGTGAAACAATGTTGCACCGAGCAGCAAAAATGTCGACGAGAAAAAAAGTAAACTGGCTGATATGGGAAGGAGCAGATGTAGATGCAAGAGATAACGAAGGTTATACACCACTGCACTCAGCAGCGCTTGGAATGCGTCTGGAAAACGTAAAAGAATTAATAGAAGCCAGAGCAGATATAAACGCAACCGAAGAAGATGGAAATACGGCACTACATCTAGCGTGTATGGTGGGGTGCGACACGAAAGTCGTGATTTTGTGGTGGTTAAATTCCATCTTCCCTAAACATCAGGGATAAAGTATGTCTCACATTTTAGAAAGTGGCAACTTCTGGGATGCAAGCATGAGACAAAAGCAGGTAATACTAAACCTTATGGTAAATCCCTGCGAACAGAGTTGGATAAGGTTACGAAAGGAACTTATGTTTGAATTGTCGTCAACATGAATATGCGAAATAAGGTTGATACGCATAGACCAAAATGGTAGAAGCGCAAAGAGGAATCAAGATCCTACCACTTGATTATGGATGTTCTCAGCTTCCGGCAAAAAAGTAAGAACCTAAGTCCAACATGAAACAAAATCATGGAACGGAGTAACCGCATAGATGCTCTTATATTTATTTAGATATAAGCAGGTAGCCAACCGTAAGCTTCTATGTGGAAGGATTGTTTAAGAAGCTAACGCCCAAAGTAATATTTGGGATATGCAGACGTAAACACTGTAATTTGGAAGGTAAAGTTATGAGTAGTAGTGAATATGTTATGAGCCAACAAAATGTTAGGTATGAATGGAATGAAATTTCTTGGCGTAAGCTGGAGAAATCTTCATTTAAGCTACAAAAACGAATTTACCAAGCTTCTAAATGTAATGATGTCAAAAAGATGCATAATCTTCAGAGATTATTACTCAAATCAACAAGTGCAAGAATGCTCGCAGTTAGAAGAGTAACACAGGACAATAGAGGGAAAAAGACTGCAGGTATTGATGGGAAAGCCAATCTCGACCAAAAAGAAAGAATGCAATTAGCAAATTCTATGGATTTAAGAGGAAGAGCAAAACCATCAAGACGAGTCTGGATACCAAAACCTGGCAAGCCATTGGAGCGTCGTCCCCTTGGTATTCCCACTATATCGTGTCGAGCAAAACAAACACTTGTAAAAATGGCGTTGGAACCTGAATGGGAAGCAAAATTTGAGCCGAACACTTATGGTTTTAGACCTGGTAGATCTTGTCACGATGCTATGAAGGCCATATTCAATGCACTAAGTCAGAAAACAGCATATTGTTTAGATGCTGATATTTCAGGATGTTTCGATAATATTAAACACTATGCATTGCTTGAAAAACTCAATACCACACCAACATTAAGAAAAACAATAAAAGGATGGTTGAGAGCAGGAGTAATAGAAAATAGAATCTTCCAGCCAACTAAGAGTGGTACAATTCAAGGAGGAACTATCTCTCCATTATTGGCTTGTATAGCATTACACGGTATGGAACAATATATTAAAGAAGCATTAAAAAGTGAACTTTTTCTATATAGAAGAAGAAAGTATGGTACAGCATCGCAGCAACGGGCACAACAAGCTCTTAGTATAATTTTTTATGCTGATGATTTTGTTGTTATACATGAGAGTGAGGAGATCCTTATTAAGGCAAAGGTACTAATCGAAGAATGGTTAAAAATCATTGGACTAGAACTAAAACCTTCAAAAACAAGGATTTCCCATACTTTAGAAGGGGATAAACCAGGATTTGATTTTCTTGGATTTTCAATAAGACACTACCTAACAAGAAATAATAAGAAAGGTTACAAGTTATTAATCAAACCAAGTCGTGAATCTATAAAACAGCATAATTTCATTATCAAACATAAGATTAGAAAATTGAGGGGAGCAACACAAGAAATAGTAATTAAAGTACTTAATCCAATTATTAGAGGATGGAGTCAATATTACTCTTGTGTAGTTTCAAGTGAAACATTTAATCTTATCGACAGTGTAATGTTCAGAAAACTTTGGAAGTGGGCGTTATATAAACACCCAAACAAAGGAAAATGCTGGATCAAAAGAAAGTACTTCAAGAAGTATGGTAATGATAATTGGCGATTTATGACAAGTAACGAAGTGAATCTTATAAGACACGGAGATCATGTTATTAAGCGACATATCAAAGTGAAAGGAACCAAATCTCCATACGATGGTGATTGGGTTTACTGGGGGAATCGTCTTAATAGAATACTAGATAAATCACCGAGAGTAATAAAGCTGTTGAAGTTACAACAAGGCAAATGTGATCAATGTCAACTTTGGTTCAAGAGTGATGATATTCTAGAAATACACCATAAAGACCAAAATAGGAAAAATAATATGATCAAAAATTTATTATTATTACATGGACATTGTCACGATATTTTACACAGGAAGTGTGCATGACAAGCACCAAATTGCAGAGGAGCCGTATGACGGTAACCTGTCACGTACGGTTCTGCAGTCGAGTGGGGAGAGGTGACTTTCTCCACTTAGATAAC
>NZ_JAPQLM010000117.1:0-5653 GCF_028981765.1 Wolbachia endosymbiont of Drosophila seguyi | reverse complement strand
TAGCTATGAGTAGGGTTATGTTAAAGAGGGAATATGCTTGAATTTACTAGTTTCCGGACAACCTCTAAATTAGAAAAAGTAAAAATGACAGAAGTAAAAGAGGGAAAAGTAACGCTTGACCTGGAAGGGTTGTACGTACCAATGGGGAAAAAGATTCGCTTCGATGAGGTTGTAGTATAAAGATGCAGCAGACTAACATTATTGAGCCACTGAACTTCGAAGAAATCTTTTCACGTATGAAAGAAGAATTAATAAGTCGAGATGAAAGTTTTACGGCATTAGTAGAAAGTGACTCAGCGATGAAGGTATTAGAAGTAGCAGCCTGGAGAGAGCTTTTGCTGAGACAAAGGATAAACGAAGCAGTAAAGAGTAATTTACTTAAGTTTGCGACAGGAGAAGATCTTGATAATTTAGCTGAATTTTATGGAGTGGAGAGGCAGAAAGAAGAAGATGACGAACGTTTTAGAAAAATAATTAAAGCAAAGATAATAGGCTGGAGCACGGGAGGAAGTAAAGAACACTATCGATATCATGCACTGTCAGCAGATAGTAGAGTAAAGGATGCATTAGTAGAATCACCTATACCAGGGAAAGTACAAGTTTCAATCTTATCCACAGAATTATCCACACTGCAAGAAGAATTACTAGAAATTGTCAAAAATCAGCTAAACAGGGAGGATGTGAGGATTTTAACAGATACAGTTGAAGTGGTAAGTTGCAATATGATAGAAATAGATATCCACAGTAAAATTAGCATTAAAAGACCAGATATTATTGAAACGGTGAAGAAGAAATTTATCGAAAAATTTGGAACAACGAAAAGATTAGGATGGAAGGTAACAAGATCATGGATAATAGCCAATTTGTTTATGGAAGGAGTAGAAAACGTGGAATTAATAGAGCCAAGAGAAGACATAGTTGTGAAAGGAAATGAGTGCGCTTTCTTAAAAAGTTTAAATGTTGAGTTAAATTAATGCTATTACCGCCAAACGCAACAAAAAAGGAAAAAGCGCTGGTTGATGCAATAGATTACAAAGTAGATCCTGGTTGTATCAGAGGGTTTAAATTTAGCCAAGGGGAAAAAGTGTTGCCATGGATAATAGAGGAATATGGGCTAGGAGAAATCCTACATTGGGTAAAAGACAAAAGAAAGGCGATAAAAAAAGGGATAAAATTTCAGCGTTTAAGAGGAACACCTGCTTCACTGAAAATAGCACTAAAATGGGCAAATATAGAAGATATTACAATTATCGAAGAACCATCTGGCAAGCACTTCTTTGAACTGCAGATAGGGATAAAAGATGTTCCGAATGACTTCTTCGTTGATGCAGTAGTAGAACTAGCAAAACTATCATTGCCTGCAAGATCGAGGCTAATGAGGATTTTTAACGATTATTACAACATTAGCAGGTTCATATTGGATGAGAGTTTTTTCGGAAGTTTATTATCGGATTATTCCGGGGTAAAAATAGAAAAAGATGGGCCAGTTTTGTCATTTGGAAGAGTAAATTTTTTCAGGTCTCATGGTCCGGTTATTAGGATTGTAGAAAACTATCTACGCGATCATTATGAACGAGCTTTAAGCAATGACATATATCGCTTGGATGTAGCAATACTTGGAGAAACCGAGCCTCATACTAAGAACTACAACGGTATTTATGAACGAAATCATGTGTGGTATAACTTCAAAGCGCTATATCCGCTACCACAGAGCTTATTACCTAAGATTAAGTTTGCTAAAGCGCAGATAGTATTATCAGATAGCTGGAACTTAGGAGAAATAAACGCGTGTTTTCCGGTTACGAGTGGAGAAGAGAAAGGAAGTAAATTTTTACTAGGAAGTGATAAACTATCTGAACAACTGTGGAATTTAAAACACAAGCCAATTTTAGAAAGGTTTAGCGTTACTCACCACTACAAAGTAGAAGATTTTACCAACCAAAAAGTTATAATATTTGGTGTGGCAGAGCACAATATTCATTTTGAAAGGGATTTAAATTCAGAGCAAAAGGATTCAATACATGAACCGGAAAATTACGTTTTAGTGTTTTACCCAGGCGTACTAACGTGGCACGAACATCGTCATTTGAACAGAGGTTGGGAAGAGAAACAAGTAATATGTTTAATGCATTAAGCATATATATTTATATCTTCATATACTATATTAGTATTTAGTTAAAAAGGTGTACTACGCGAAAAAAGACTTGCCTTTTTATGCCAAAACGCACATAACTTGAATAGCAGCAGGTAAATATAAGAAATTTGTCTGGCGCTAGAAAAGATAATTTTGTGAGGTATGAAATGGGGTTCAGCGAAGAAAAGAAAGAATCTTTTAACAAGTTTTTTAAAGAAGTATCAAGGAATGGATTTAAAAATATTAATAAAAGGGATGAAAAAGGAGAAACAGTATTGCACCATGCAGTAGAAAATTCCGATCACAAAACAGTGAGGTTATTAATAGAAAAAGGAGCGGAGATCAATGCAAGAGATAAAAATGGTTATACGCCACTGCACTGTGCAGTATTCGCAAAAAGTTTAGAAAATGTAAAAGTACTGCTAAGGTCAGGAGCGGAAATAAATGCCACTCAATATGTCAGTGGATGTACGCCACTGCACTCTGCATGTAAAATAGGAGGAGCAGGAGTTGAAATAATAAAAGAGCTAGTAAAAGCAGGATCTGAAGTTAATCAACTGAATAAGTATGGTTCAACACCAATGTATTACATATGGGAAAGTGAAAAGTATTGTCTATGTGATAGGGAAGAGAGTGAAAAGGCAAGTAAATTTTTGAGAGCAAAAGGTGGAGTAACAAAAAGTAGAAAACTGACGTGCTATGGAATAGAGGGGCTAGTGGGAGAAATAGCAGACAAGTTGGATAGGAGCTATATGCCAGAGCTAAAAATAATGGAGATCGAAGAAATAAGGAAGAGAGACAAATCATTAATAAAGAAAGAATGTCAAAATTTAGCAACCAAGATAATGTGCCAAGTAAACGAAATGATAGATGAGGTGGTGAGAATTAAAAAAGGGACTTAAATTTAAAGAAAAGGTGAGGTAGGTTATGAGTAAAAAAGAAAAAGAGGATGAACTAAAAGAATTATTAGAGAACTCAGGTAAAAATATTAAGGGGACAAAAAAGGAACTGCATTATGCAGTAGACGGAAAAACAGTGAGCTTATTAGTTGAAAAAGGAGCGAATGTGAATGCAGCGGATGTAGAAGGATATACAGCACTGCACCTAGCGATAACGGAGAAACGTCTAGAAACAGTTAGAGAATTGATAAAATCAGGAGGGAATGTAAATGCTGAAGAGTATGGCAGTAAATGCACACCGCTGCACCTTGCATGTATGGTGGGGTGCGACACGAAAGTCGTGATTTTGTGGTGGTTAAATTCCATCTTCCCTAAACATCAGGGATAAAGTATGTCTCACATTTTAGAAAGTGGCAACTTCTGGGATGCAAGCATGAGACAAAAGCAGGTAATACTAAACCTTATGGTAAATCCCTGCGAACAGAGTTGGATAAGGTTACGAAAGGAACTTATGTTTGAATTGTCGTCAACATGAATATGCGAAATAAGGTTGATACGCATAGACCAAAATGGTAGAAGCGCAAAGAGGAATCAAGATCCTACCACTTGATTATGGATGTTCTCAGCTTCCGGCAAAAAAGTAAGAACCTAAGTCCAACATGAAACAAAATCATGGAACGGAGTAACCGCATAGATGCTCTTATATTTATTTAGATATAAGCAGGTAGCCAACCGTAAGCTTCTATGTGGAAGGATTGTTTAAGAAGCTAACGCCCAAAGTAATATTTGGGATATGCAGACGTAAACACTGTAATTTGGAAGGTAAAGTTATGAGTAGTAGTGAATATGTTATGAGCCAACAAAATGTTAGGTATGAATGGAATGAAATTTCTTGGCGTAAGCTGGAGAAATCTTCATTTAAGCTACAAAAACGAATTTACCAAGCTTCTAAATGTAATGATGTCAAAAAGATGCATAATCTTCAGAGATTATTACTCAAATCAACAAGTGCAAGAATGCTCGCAGTTAGAAGAGTAACACAGGACAATAGAGGGAAAAAGACTGCAGGTATTGATGGGAAAGCCAATCTCGACCAAAAAGAAAGAATGCAATTAGCAAATTCTATGGATTTAAGAGGAAGAGCAAAACCATCAAGACGAGTCTGGATACCAAAACCTGGCAAGCCATTGGAGCGTCGTCCCCTTGGTATTCCCACTATATCGTGTCGAGCAAAACAAACACTTGTAAAAATGGCGTTGGAACCTGAATGGGAAGCAAAATTTGAGCCGAACACTTATGGTTTTAGACCTGGTAGATCTTGTCACGATGCTATGAAGGCCATATTCAATGCACTAAGTCAGAAAACAGCATATTGTTTAGATGCTGATATTTCAGGATGTTTCGATAATATTAAACACTATGCATTGCTTGAAAAACTCAATACCACACCAACATTAAGAAAAACAATAAAAGGATGGTTGAGAGCAGGAGTAATAGAAAATAGAATCTTCCAGCCAACTAAGAGTGGTACAATTCAAGGAGGAACTATCTCTCCATTATTGGCTTGTATAGCATTACACGGTATGGAACAATATATTAAAGAAGCATTAAAAAGTGAACTTTTTCTATATAGAAGAAGAAAGTATGGTACAGCATCGCAGCAACGGGCACAACAAGCTCTTAGTATAATTTTTTATGCTGATGATTTTGTTGTTATACATGAGAGTGAGGAGATCCTTATTAAGGCAAAGGTACTAATCGAAGAATGGTTAAAAATCATTGGACTAGAACTAAAACCTTCAAAAACAAGGATTTCCCATACTTTAGAAGGGGATAAACCAGGATTTGATTTTCTTGGATTTTCAATAAGACACTACCTAACAAGAAATAATAAGAAAGGTTACAAGTTATTAATCAAACCAAGTCGTGAATCTATAAAACAGCATAATTTCATTATCAAACATAAGATTAGAAAATTGAGGGGAGCAACACAAGAAATAGTAATTAAAGTACTTAATCCAATTATTAGAGGATGGAGTCAATATTACTCTTGTGTAGTTTCAAGTGAAACATTTAATCTTATCGACAGTGTAATGTTCAGAAAACTTTGGAAGTGGGCGTTATATAAACACCCAAACAAAGGAAAATGCTGGATCAAAAGAAAGTACTTCAAGAAGTATGGTAATGATAATTGGCGATTTATGACAAGTAACGAAGTGAATCTTATAAGACACGGAGATCATGTTATTAAGCGACATATCAAAGTGAAAGGAACCAAATCTCCATACGATGGTGATTGGGTTTACTGGGGGAATCGTCTTAATAGAATACTAGATAAATCACCGAGAGTAATAAAGCTGTTGAAGTTACAACAAGGCAAATGTGATCAATGTCAACTTTGGTTCAAGAGTGATGATATTCTAGAAATACACCATAAAGACCAAAATAGGAAAAATAATATGATCAAAAATTTATTATTATTACATGGACATTGTCACGATATTTTACACAGGAAGTGTGCATGACAAGCACCAAATTGCAGAGGAGCCGTATGACGGTAACCTGTCACGTACGGTTCTGCAGTCGAGTGGGGAGAGGTGACTTTCTCCACTTAGATAAC
>NZ_JAPQLM010000116.1:0-9982 GCF_028981765.1 Wolbachia endosymbiont of Drosophila seguyi | reverse complement strand
CAAAAAGGCACAGGAATTCGGTTATATCTTAGTTCAACAGGAATAACTAATGGGAAGTTTCTTAGAAGTAATGGAGATACACCTCTGCGTTTTGCTGATCGAAATGGCCATATAGATACAGTGAAAGCTCTAATAAATTACGTAACAAAACTAGAAGCTGCTGATCTGTATGTTAGTCAAAAGAACTTAGAAGAAAAGAAAAGAATAGATTGATAGGTGATTTGCACGATCTACACAGTAGTTATCCACAACATCTTCAAAACTGTAAAAAAGAAGTCAAAAAGATTGAAAAAGAAAGTCAGGAACTACATTCCTTTTTGAAAAAAAGTGATATTAATGAACTAATTAGTGTGTGGGAAAGGAATGCAGACATACAGAATCAGATTGATAATCACGATAACCTAAAAGAGCAACATCCAGAATACGCTCATATTTTAATTAATAAAGCTAATGAAGTGAAAAAAGAAATTTTTCTGCACAATCATAAGCCGCTAATTGATGCTTTATCAGCACATTATAAATGTGATATAAAAACAATGACATTTGCTGGTATAGAAAACTTTTTTAAAGTTGTTCACAGGGATGATTTTAAAGAAAAGCTAGGAAATGGAGGAATAACTCTGAAAAACTTTGTAGATTTAAAAAATGTTGAAAAGAGAGATGATGTTCCTAAGTTAGGAGTAATTGCATTTAAGCATGGGTGTCAATTAAGTGAACCAAGGGTAACAAGAGTAATTGATCAGGCTCTTTCTCTCTAATAGGATCATTGAGCAAACTGTGGGTTCATGGTAGGAAAAAATTGACCTTACCCAAGAGAAGAAGAAAGAAAAATTTTCATAATAAAAGTGTTTTTTTAGAAGGAGAAGTAATGACACAAGGAAATTGGGACTCTGACAAAAATTTTGCAGGGTAGCTTGTTATATAGCTAAAAAGAACCAAATAGCAGGTTCACAATGTCAGTGAAGTTTATGAAGTTAGAATGGGTATAGAAGGAAAGAAAACACAGATCTCTAAAAAATATCAAAGTTAGAAAAATTATTCTTGCATTAGTTTTTATTTGTGCTATGTGCTGTACATAATATCTTTGTAGAATGGGGGGAGTATGTTAACTAGAGATATTTCAAGGCCTGAGCAGATTTTTAGTGGAGCAGAAATAAGCGAAAAAAAAGAGCTATTAAAAAAGCTAGAAGAGAAATCAAATACTCGACAAGGGCAGTCAGAAATAGGCGGATCGTTTGATGATCAATATGAGTTGATTATAGAATATCTGTTGCAGATTCCACCATCTAATGATCGGTTAGAAATTTTACGAAAGCAAGGACATTCACAGAGTGACATAGATGAAATGTTTAGTCAGGGGGATTCTTGGTATACTCAATCAACCATATCGTCATTTCGAAGTTATAATAGTCCACCGTCTTTAATGGATAGTAAATATTCACTGAGTAAACAGGTATCTGTTTGGTCCGCTTTAGATCATAATCTCACAGAAAGTCAAAAGAAGTTAAACATAGAGTTACTAAATGTTTTAAAGTATCTAGAATGGCATGATGAAGGTGCTCTTTTTGATTATGATAATGGTCAGGTCGATGAGCTTGAAGAATTTTTAAAAAATAATAGAGGCAATCCAGATCTAAAAGCCGTTCTAAATGTCAAAAGAGGAGAATCTGGGTCAACAGTATTGCATGCGATTGCGGGAGCTCATATAGGTGCATCTTACCGTCAAGAAGACCGACCTATAAATTTACTCTTAGAAGCAGGAGCCAGTCCAAATATACAGGATGATAAAGGAGAAACACCTTTGCATCGCGCTTCTGCTATGGGCTATGATAAAAATATATATTCTCTCTTAAGGGGAAATGCTGACCCCAATATATGTGATGGACAAGGGAAAACTCCACAACAAACTGCAGTTGATAATCATAATTACCATGTTGAAAGGTGTTTTTTTACTGACAATCAAAAAAAGTTGCGAAAAGAATTAAATAATATACTTAATGAACATCGCTACAAAGAAGGCAATTTAGGCTATATTGTTACACTCACCCTATTTCAGTTTCTCGAAGATCTAGAGGAGTTTTTACATGAACATAAGAATAATAAAGACCTAAAAGTAGTTTTAAATACTCGGGACATAGCCGGAAAGTCAGAAGTGCTGGAACATGTAAAAAATGCTTTTTCCGGCTTTCAAGCTGCTGATGAAATAAAGAAATTACTTTTGGAAGCGGGAGCAAAAGAGTTCACGTATGAAAGGAAAAAATGCTTACCTAAATCTGGGGTTTTGTGGGGTAATATAATACCAGCTCAGAAGGAAAAGCTAAGTAGATCCTTAGGTATTTTATCTGAAATTCAAGACATAAATCAATTGGAAAAATTCGTGAAGATAGCTATCAAGTCTGGAGTGCGACTTAATTATCGTTTCACCGTTCCTTCACCTTTTGAAGGTTATAGTTTCACAGATTATGTGATAAAAAGAATTAGTGAATTAGAAAAGTCTCCTAAAGTTGCTAGTGGTATAATATGTCAATTGGTATCAAAAGGAGCAGTGTTTGGTAGCCCAGAGAGCATTGATGTAATTGATGAACTGGGATTAGAATGCAAAGATCACAAAGCCAATATGATAAAAGCTTTTGAAGGTTACATTAATGATGCCCATAGGTTTATTAAAGTTGCGAAAAGTGCAACCACTAGTAAATTGAATGATATAGCAATAGGTAATACTACTCTTTACTTAGAATATTCGGAGGAGAGCAAAATAGATATTGCAAAGATCACCGATGGAGCGAGAAGTTTATGGTTAACTCATGAAAATGCAGGATATGAAAGAAATATAGTAAAGATTGGTGAAAGTGAGGTGGAAATTATAACGCAAAATGGTAAAAGGCATTACACAGACCTTACAGCCAATAGTAATATAGCATTGATTTTCTGTACCTCTTTTGGAGAATTAGAAGTTAGATTGTATTCTGATAAGCAAAATGAAAACAGGATTAGGGTAGAAGCAAGAGATCAAGGGATGTTGAAAAAATTAAAAGATTGTGGAGAAGAAATAGGAAAAAATTGCTCACTTGGTTATCACTCAGTTTATGATGCTATTGAACGTGGGTACTTCGAAAAGCCTGCTCCATCTTCAAGAATTGTCCAGGAAGAAAAATTACAAAATGGTAAATGGGCAGATCAAGTACGATATACAAGAAAAAATGGAGCACAAATTGGATAGTACTAAGCTTTGTAGACAAAAACGTTGGTATGGTTTTTACTGCTTCAAAAAGGTTTTACTTTATTTTTTTTATTTTAATAATAATATTTTTAGGAGGGTTTATGCACACATCTAAACTTACTGCAGCAGAGAAAGATTTAAATAGCAAGCTATTTTATGCTGTAGAACAAAATAACCTTGATAAGGTTAAAGAGCTTATTAGAAATGGGGCTGATATTCATGCTAGAGAAATTAGTAGTAAAAAAGCTATACACATTGCTGTTAAGAAAGGGAACAAAAATATCGTAGAGTTTTTCTTAAATGAAGGGATAAGCGTTAACGATACCAATAACAGCGGTTGGACACCTCTACACTATGCTGCCTTTGGTGGTGAGTTGGAAATAGCAAAACTTTTGGTTGCTAATGGGGCTAATGTTCGTGCTGAAAACGCTTATGGTCAAAAGCCTATAGATTTAATTCATTATGGTAAAGATGATGGATATAAAGGCATTATGGAACTTCTTCTAAATAAAGGAGGAGGAAAGGTTAATGATATTGATAAAGAGGGTTGGATGCTCCTACACTATGCTGCCTTTAATGGTAATTTGGAAACTGTAAAGTTTTTAATTGACAAAGGAGCTAGCATTCATACTAAAAACAATGGACGTGAAACGCCTTTAGATCTCGCTAGAGAAGGAGGAAGTACGGAAGTTGTAAATATGTTAAGCAGTATAAATACAAAAGTGACAGATGTATCGGTATCTCAACTCTCTATACCAAGAAAAAGGACTGTATGAATTGATATAAGCAAAAAAGGGAGGATGTTTCTATAGGTTATACACGTCAAGTTATTGTTAAAAATAGCAGCAGGACTAACGGAGGTAATTCTTAGTTAATAGTTTAAGAAATCTTCTAAAGAAGTTATCTTGTTGTTTATGATTTTTTGAGCATAGCCTTTTATGCTAGATTCAAAGAAGACTGAATAGGCTGCTCCACACTTTCCACTTTTTCTAGCTTTGTGCTGGGCTTTAGCACATTATACAACGCAAAGCTCAGACACACCAATCCAGCTATTCCCACAACCGCTGCTATTACAGGCATTTTCATGATATACAATGCAACACCGCTTGCCAATAACACTGCACCAACAACACCAGCTACAATTGGTTGAATTGCCTTTTTTGATGATTTTTCGTCTACAGAATTTCCTTTACTATCAAAATATAGTTCAGTTGGAGATGGGATATCAGGCTCTTCTTCTGTTAAAGCATTTTGAGCTTTCTCACTGGTTTCAAATATTAGCTCGCTATCTTTATTAATATCTCCACGCAATTGAGCTGTAGCTTTACTTTCCCATGTTAAATTATCTGTCAACTTCTCTCTTGATTCTGTATCAGTTTTGATTAATTTTCTTTTATGCTTTATTTCTGTTAATGATTTTCCGTTCTCAGCACTTCTAGATTTGCTATGAGAGCACGATTGCGTTTGATCTCTTTTCACAACTTCAGTAAAAGTGGTTGTAGAAATACTGGAACTTTGTGTCTGATCTATATCATCTTTTGTTAAAATATTTTTAGCTTCTTCACT
Source organism: Wolbachia endosymbiont of Drosophila seguyi (assembly GCF_028981765.1). Lineage (NCBI taxonomy): Bacteria > Pseudomonadati > Pseudomonadota > Alphaproteobacteria > Rickettsiales > Anaplasmataceae > Wolbachia > Wolbachia endosymbiont of Drosophila seguyi. The sequence continues at coordinate 5,196 of NZ_JAPQLM010000116.1, read as the reverse complement.
GCTTGCAAGCATAGGTTCATGTATTTCAAGATCTTCACAGTCTTTATTGATATCTTCACAGCTAGTTTCAGCATTACCACTTACAGGTTTAACTTCTATATTAAGACTTTCTTTAAATTCCTTGAGAGTTGCTACAATTTCTTTACAATTTTGTTTATTAGCATAATCAATTAGTGTATAGCTTATCTTCTGGCTATTTGCTTTTTCTTTTATCATTTTCTGGTCGAGGATTTCTTTCAAAATACCGTTTTCTTTAGAAACTTCTAAAACTGCCCTAACAGCTTTGCTATTTTTCTCTGAAATACAGTATGCTAGTACCGTGTAGGTTGTTTTTTGAACACCCAGAATTTCTCCGTTTAATTCGTCATTCAGAAGATCTTTTAAAAATTTTCGTTTTGCTGCTTCTTGTAAAAACGTCTCAAAAGCTTGATTATTCTTAAGAGATATAGCATAACACGGTAGCGTAAATACTCCTTTCCTCCCTTCTTCACTATAAGGTATTTTTGTTGTTAAAATTTTCTGTAATGTATCATCATTAAATTTTTCAGCAATGCTATTCTCATTTTTCGTCCTTCTCCAGAACATAAAGGACTTTTTTTTTCCTAGATTTTCTATTTCTTGCTTCAGAGTATCAAACTTACCTTTCTCTTTTTCTGTTAATCCACATAATTTATCAGTACGCTCTTTTTTCTTTACTGGCATAGTATTTCCCTTCGTATAATGTTTGTTTTATAAGTTAGTTGCGTTAATAACGTATTAATTGTGTGATTTTTAAGACGCTAATTTGTAAAATTTTTCCATTTGCTCACTCCATAGCATCGGTATTTCCCTTAAATCAACTAACCGCAAATTACTCGGTTGTCTCCCATTTACTATGTCTTCTTTGATCTTTGGTGCTAAATAATTTAATCTTAAAATTTGTTGTATACGTCTTGTACCTATATTAATTTTAATGCTCAGCTCTTTCACACTTCTATATTTTCCTTCCTCTAGTTGACGTTTCCAAAGATGGGCTCTTACCACTGCTTTCAGTAGCGCATTGTTTGTTTTTCCTTCTGGTTCCACTACTGTGCATTTGTTTCCTTTCTTCTTTAAATTCATTGGTATAAATTTTTCCTCTGACTCAGAACACACCTCTATTCCATCTTCTCTTACCCACACTGTTTTTATTAATTTCTTCACTGCTTCTTTCTGTTTTCCAAAACTTAAATTTTCCCATTTTTCTTTTTTTGCCCCTTTTTCCCAATTCTCATATAAGCATTCCGCTCTCTTCATTACTTCTTTTTCCACTTCTCCGGCTACTACTGTTCGGTTCATCGACTTGCAACCTTTTCCTCTTAAATGGTTATTGCATATATAATATCGATACCTTTTATTTTCTTTTTTTGAGTATGTCAGCGTCATGTTTACTTTGCAGCATCTGCATCTTATCATCCCCTTTAGTAGCGCCTCTTCATATTTTTTGCCTCGATATGGCTGATTCTTTATTAATTCCTGTGCCTTTTGCCATTTTTCTTCTTCTATTATTGCCTCATGCTTTCCTTTATACTGCTTCTCGTAATGCCGTATTTTTCCCATATATATCGGATTTGTTATTATTCTCCTCACTGTGGCCTTTTTAAAGATATCTGATTTTGCTTTCGTTCGATATCCTTCTCTGTTTAACTCTCTTGCCAATTCTGCCATTGATCTCAGCTCCATATATCTCTCAAATATATGCTTTATTACTTTTGCTTCTTTTTCATTTATTATTAATTCCTTCTCTTTTACATCATACCCTAGTGGCACATTCCCTCCCATCCATAATCCTTCCTCTTTCGATGTTGCTATTTTATTTTTTACTCTCTCTACTATCATTTCTCTTTCTAGCTGTGCCGCTCCTGATAACACTGTTTGTACAAATTTTCCCATTGGTGTGTTGTTATCAAATATTTGCGTCACTGCTACAAAACTTATCCGGTGCCTTCTAAAAAATGACGTTACTTCTATGCAATCCTTCGTTTCCCTTGATAACCTGTCCAACGTGTATACTACCACGCAGTCTACCTCTCCGGCTTTTACATCTTCAAATAATTCCTTTATCGCTGGTCTATTTAAATTACTTCCTGAATAGCCTCCATCATCATACCTTTTGGCTAATGCTACCCACCCTTCTCGGCTTTTTATATATTTTTTACATGCTACTCGCTGTGCATCAAGACTATTAAACTTCTGCTCTAGCCCGTCTTCATTTGATTTTCTCGTATATATCGCACACCTTACCTCTTTTAGCATTCTCAACTTACCTTTTTATCACGCATCCCAAATAATAAAGGACCGTTGTAGCTCATTCCCATTATTTTTCCGGCTACCGCTGATAATGACGTAAAAAATTCTTCTCTGTAGATTAAACCCTTATCTGTTACCATCACTGCATGCGTTTCTTCACCTCTTTCTAATATCAACTCCGTTCCTACTGCTGGCAGTTTATCGCTACTTATCCTTTTTCCCTGTTCTAGCCGATCTGCCAGGTATTTTAGTCTTTTTGCTCCTTTTCTTGATATTTCTCCATACGCTTTCTCCTGCAACCTATACGCCAATCTTGGTATCAAATATTTCTTTGAGTTTCTAGGCGCTTCTTCCACAAAGACCTTCCTCCATATTTTTCTCAGCTCTTCCAACGCTTTTTTCTCTAAATTCATTACTTTCTTTTCTATTTCTTCCTTTCTTTCCATATTTTCAGCCTCTCATAATTTCTCAAATAACTTTTCTATTCTGTCTGTTTCTTTCTTCAATACTTCAGTTACCTCTTTACTATTTTTCGCATAATCCATCGCTGTCATCCCAAATTTATCTGCTTGTTCTATTTCAGCCCCTGCTTTTACTAGCTCCTCCACTATTTCCACTTTCGTTATCTAAGTGGAGAAAGTCACCTCTCCCCACTCGACTGCAGAACCGTACGTGACAGGTTACCGTCATACGGCTCCTCTGCAATTTGGTGCTTGTCATGCACACTTCCTGTGTAAAATATCGTGACAATGTCCATGTAATAATAATAAATTTTTGATCATATTATTTTTCCTATTTTGGTCTTTATGGTGTATTTCTAGAATATCATCACTCTTGAACCAAAGTTGACATTGATCACATTTGCCTTGTTGTAACTTCAACAGCTTTATTACTCTCGGTGATTTATCTAGTATTCTATTAAGACGATTCCCCCAGTAAACCCAATCACCATCGTATGGAGATTTGGTTCCTTTCACTTTGATATGTCGCTTAATAACATGATCTCCGTGTCTTATAAGATTCACTTCGTTACTTGTCATAAATCGCCAATTATCATTACCATACTTCTTGAAGTACTTTCTTTTGATCCAGCATTTTCCTTTGTTTGGGTGTTTATATAACGCCCACTTCCAAAGTTTTCTGAACATTACACTGTCGATAAGATTAAATGTTTCACTTGAAACTACACAAGAGTAATATTGACTCCATCCTCTAATAATTGGATTAAGTACTTTAATTACTATTTCTTGTGTTGCTCCCCTCAATTTTCTAATCTTATGTTTGATAATGAAATTATGCTGTTTTATAGATTCACGACTTGGTTTGATTAATAACTTGTAACCTTTCTTATTATTTCTTGTTAGGTAGTGTCTTATTGAAAATCCAAGAAAATCAAATCCTGGTTTATCCCCTTCTAAAGTATGGGAAATCCTTGTTTTTGAAGGTTTTAGTTCTAGTCCAATGATTTTTAACCATTCTTCGATTAGTACCTTTGCCTTAATAAGGATCTCCTCACTCTCATGTATAACAACAAAATCATCAGCATAAAAAATTATACTAAGAGCTTGTTGTGCCCGTTGCTGCGATGCTGTACCATACTTTCTTCTTCTATATAGAAAAAGTTCACTTTTTAATGCTTCTTTAATATATTGTTCCATACCGTGTAATGCTATACAAGCCAATAATGGAGAGATAGTTCCTCCTTGAATTGTACCACTCTTAGTTGGCTGGAAGATTCTATTTTCTATTACTCCTGCTCTCAACCATCCTTTTATTGTTTTTCTTAATGTTGGTGTGGTATTGAGTTTTTCAAGCAATGCATAGTGTTTAATATTATCGAAACATCCTGAAATATCAGCATCTAAACAATATGCTGTTTTCTGACTTAGTGCATTGAATATGGCCTTCATAGCATCGTGACAAGATCTACCAGGTCTAAAACCATAAGTGTTCGGCTCAAATTTTGCTTCCCATTCAGGTTCCAACGCCATTTTTACAAGTGTTTGTTTTGCTCGACACGATATAGTGGGAATACCAAGGGGACGACGCTCCAATGGCTTGCCAGGTTTTGGTATCCAGACTCGTCTTGATGGTTTTGCTCTTCCTCTTAAATCCATAGAATTTGCTAATTGCATTCTTTCTTTTTGGTCGAGATTGGCTTTCCCATCAATACCTGCAGTCTTTTTCCCTCTATTGTCCTGTGTTACTCTTCTAACTGCGAGCATTCTTGCACTTGTTGATTTGAGTAATAATCTCTGAAGATTATGCATCTTTTTGACATCATTACATTTAGAAGCTTGGTAAATTCGTTTTTGTAGCTTAAATGAAGATTTCTCCAGCTTACGCCAAGAAATTTCATTCCATTCATACCTAACATTTTGTTGGCTCATAACATATTCACTACTACTCATAACTTTACCTTCCAAATTACAGTGTTTACGTCTGCATATCCCAAATATTACTTTGGGCGTTAGCTTCTTAAACAATCCTTCCACATAGAAGCTTACGGTTGGCTACCTGCTTATATCTAAATAAATATAAGAGCATCTATGCGGTTACTCCGTTCCATGATTTTGTTTCATGTTGGACTTAGGTTCTTACTTTTTTGCCGGAAGCTGAGAACATCCATAATCAAGTGGTAGGATCTTGATTCCTCTTTGCGCTTCTACCATTTTGGTCTATGCGTATCAACCTTATTTCGCATATTCATGTTGACGACAATTCAAACATAAGTTCCTTTCGTAACCTTATCCAACTCTGTTCGCAGGGATTTACCATAAGGTTTAGTATTACCTGCTTTTGTCTCATGCTTGCATCCCAGAAGTTGCCACTTTCTAAAATGTGAGACATACTTTATCCCTGATGTTTAGGGAAGATGGAATTTAACCACCACAAAATCACGACTTTCGTGTCGCACCCCACCATACA
>NZ_JAPQLM010000115.1:0-3005 GCF_028981765.1 Wolbachia endosymbiont of Drosophila seguyi | reverse complement strand
CGCGAACCGTCATACCGTGATTTATTCACGGTATCTCACATAGATCCCGCTAACAAGCAGCGGGATGACAACAATCCTACGTCATGCCGCGGTATCTCTTAGCCGCTAACAAGCAGCGGGATGACGAATTACTTAACCATCATCTACACCGTCATACCGCGATTCATTCGCGGTATCTCTTAACATAGATCCCCTACTATACCTTAACATAGATCCCGCTAACAAGCAGCGGGATGACGAGCTTATCGTCACGCCGCCGCGAACCGTCATACCGCGATTCATTCGCGGTATCTCAAAGCATAGATCCCGCTCACACGTAGCGGGATGACGATTGTCGGTGAACTTAAGTTACTTTAGCCATAAATATTTAAGAAATTTACCAAACGAAAAAAAGGCAAAAGAAGCCCCGAGTAGCGAGTTTTGACTCTATATTACTGTAAGTGGCGCTGTAATAATGTGCTGACGCTTAGTTTAAGCGCGGTTTGGCTGAATGTAGAAAAAATTTAAAAGACATGCAGCCGCTATAATTTTATGTAATCCGCCAAAAAATACCCTGAGTTTTTTACTGAATTTTGTCATTGAGCCTGCAGGTCAAAAACAAGTTTTGAGTCATAAATACCCTTAATACTATAATAAGGGCGCTGGAGGAGTTTGTCAAGGAAGTTTTTTCGTTTCTATGAGCTACTTGGATGACGAGAAAGGAGCACTTACATATTTATGGCAACCTCATTACCTACGCTCAAAAAGTTTTTCAATATCACTGAGTTTCATTTCTATATAAGTTGGTCTTCCGTGGTTGCATTGCCCGGAATATGGGGTTTTTTCCATTTGTCTAAGCAGCACATTCATTTCTTCTAATCTCATTTTTCTACCCGCTCTAATTGATCCATAACAAGCGATAGTGGCCAATATTTTGTTCACTTTATCTTCTACTGGCAATGTATCTTCTATTTCCGTTAATCTATCGACTATATTAATTAGCATCTCTTTCACATCTATTGCTCCCAAAATTGCAGGGATTTCTTTTACTATCACTTTATTTTCTGGTTTGATCTCAATATCAAAACCCATTTCAAATAACTTATCTTTATAGATTTCAATCATCTCCATTCCGGCTTGATTTTTGATTTCAACCGTTTCAGGAAGAAGTAGTTTTTGTCTTTTTACACTTGATTTTTGTTTTAAGCATTCATATACTAGCCTTTCGTGGGCTGCATGCTGGTCGACTATAATCAATTTGTCTCTTACCTCGGCAATAATGTAAGTATTATAGACCTGACAGCGTGCAAACCCGAGCGGGTGGCTCTCTATCAAATCAACTTGCTCTAACACCTTTTTTTCTAGAACCATAGTCTCCGCTTGTGATGGAAATTTCTGTATGCCGGTATAATCAAACGATTTTGACTGTTCTGATAAGCCTTTTGCTTTTTCATTTGGAGAAGCAAATTCTTTTATTAGTTGATTTTTAAAAGGACTTGGTCTTTTTTCATAAAATTCTTTTTGAACATTAGGTTTATCAAAAGGATCCGGCAATGTTGAATCCATTTTCTGGTCATGCGCTGGAAAAGTGCCTATCCTTCTTGACAATGCTTTAATTAATCCTCTTGTCATTATCTCATATATGAGCTTCTTATTCTGAAACCTTACTTCTGACTTATTTGGATGCACATTTACATCTACTTGATCATAAGGTATCTCTAAATGTAACGCTGCAAAAGGATACCTATCGCTTGGAATAAAATCATGATATGCATACCTAACTGCGCCAATAAGTAAATTATCTTTAATTGGCCTTCCATTAACAAACGTATAGATCTGAGTGGACTTACCACGATTGACGGTCGGCTCACAGATGTGTCCCGTAAGTTTAATGCCGTCTTCTTCTTCATTGATCTCCAAAGAATTGCCCTGAAATTCTTCTTCTACTTCACACAATCTATGAAATAACGAAGTCTGCTTAGCGTATTTTAAGAGCTTTTTATTACCTGAAGTGAGAGTAAACCCTATATGATAGTTAATCATTGCTAGGTTGTTTACAATATCAACAATGCTTTGAGTTTCTGCTCTTTCAGTTTTTAGAAATTTTAGTCTATTTGGAGTGGCAAAAAATAAATCTCGTACTTCAATATGTGTGCCTTGTGATAAAGAGTAAGGAGTTTGCTCCCCTATTTTCTCTCCACCCTCATAACTTATAGACCATGCTTCATTTGCTTCTCTTGCCTTAGACGATAATTTTATCCTACTTACTGCTGCTATTGAAGGCAGAGCTTCTCCTCTAAAGCCAAGATGCTTGATTTCTATCAACTCATTGTCGCTCAATTTTGAAGTAGCATGGCGCATAAACGCAAGTTCTAAATCGTTTTTTTCTACTCCGTTACCATCATCTGTCACAATAATAAGGTTACGCCCACCACTTTCTATTTTAATCTCTATTTCTAAACTTCCAGCATCTATTGCATTTTCCACTAATTCCTTTACTACACTTGCTGGCCTTTCTATCACCTCCCCCGCTGCTATACGGTTTATGGTTTTTGTGTCTAAAAGAATTATTGCCATAGATTTATTATGAAACTGGTTTTTCTTTTACTTCTTTGGTCTGCTTCTCTCTCCACTTTTTTAACCTACCTGCAATTTCACTGTTAGAAATTGACAATATAGATACGGCGGTAATGGCAGCATTATGTGCTCCATTTTCCCCTATAGACATGGTTGCAACTGGAACACCCTTTGGCATTTGAACTATAGAGAGTAGGCTGTCCAGCCCATTTAATTGTTTACTATGCACAGGAACGCCGATAACTGGTAAACAAGTTAGTGACGCAACCATACCAGGTAAATGAGCTGCACCTCCTGCACCAGCTATAATAACCTTAAAACCTTCTTCTTGTGCAGATTTAGCAAAATTGAAGAGCCTTTCTGGTGTTCTATGTGCAGATATTATGAATATATCATGTGAAACTTCTAATGCTTTTAACATATCAACAGTATGGACCATAGTGGTGTAA
>NZ_JAPQLM010000114.1:0-4290 GCF_028981765.1 Wolbachia endosymbiont of Drosophila seguyi | reverse complement strand
TGACCTTACCCAGAAAAAGTAGAGAGAAAGTTAAGACGTTTTTATCATGAGAATAAATTGTGCAGGAATGCAATAGTTAATAGTAGAATGTCTACGTTATTTGTTATAAAAGATTTCTATGTATTCAAATATGGCAGTTCTGGTTTGTTGAGCGAGAAGTATCAATAAGCAGCTCCCTTTTAAGTGAACTTTTCTGCAACAGAGTTATCGTAACAACAGCCCTTATGGCTCATGCTGGAAATGATGTTTTTTGTATTCAATAGAAATTGGTAATTTTGAGAGGTATACTGTGACCCTTGATCGCTATGTAACAGCAGATTTTTATCGGGTTTGCGTTTATCAACGGCCATCAATAAAGAATCTATAACTAATTATCATGTTACTCATTAACCACCATGCGTGAATATAGGTCAATTATTGCCGCCAACAACCTTCTTTAGTTTTTATGTAGGTAATCCCAAACTTTATTTGGCTGATCAGTAGTAAAATTTTGATCCAATGTGTTCGGAGCCACAACTCGGTTGCTTATTTGCTGTTTTTTATTTTTGAACCTTCGTCTAAACTTGGCTTTAATGCCATTTTCTTGCATAACACTTTGTACTGTTTTAATTTTTGCCTAAAGCTTTTAATTCAGCGTGAATTTTAGGGGCTCCATATCTGCATTTAGAAGCTTGATGTATTTTTTGAATATCTGCTAGAAGCCCTTCTTTTGCTAATTCTTTACTGCTTTTTTCCTTAGCAACCCATACCACCAGTACAAAACCCTACATAGTTCCTGTGTTTTATAGCAATTTCTATATAAAAGAATACTTTACTCTTTTTCTTTGCCCAGGGCTTTTTTTAAGATGTCTCTTTCTCTTATTAGCTCTTTTTTTAGATCAAATCTTTCTTTGTCATAAGGAGCCTTTGCCTGGAAATGCGTATGCTCCAGACATTTTTCCATTATATTTTCTTACTTAACATACTGCCATCTATACCTAGATCTTTTGCTATTTTTGTACTTGCTTGACCTGTTTCTTTAACCAGCTTAACAGCTTCTAATTTGAATTCTGCTGTATATTCTCTTCTATTTGTCATATTTTGAAAAAACGTTTTATTTTACTCCAAAAACGTCTTAACTTTCTCTCTACTTTTTCTGGGTAAGGTCACTACTTGGATGACAGATAGTAGTGCGAAAGTCTCTTACAACTTACTTTTAATTAGTCTAACCCATGCGTGCCAATCCCTCTCACCAAGATTGCTTTCAAAAGATAGGAGATCCTTTACAGCTTTTGAGCAAATTTCTTCACTTGGAATTGATAACTCCTTATTCATTGCTAACGTTAAATATTGAGTTTTGCATGCTTGTTCTAAATGATACGAGTAAAACATTGCTTCTTGTATAGTCCGACCACACGTTATAGATCCATGATTACGCATTAACATGACAAAATTTTCTTTCAGATCAGCTATTAACCTCTTTCCTTCTGTATCGCTAAGTGCTAGGGAATTATAATTATGGTAAGAGATTTTATTGTAAAAGTGCAGTGCCCATTGACTTATAGGAAGCAGCCCATCTTTGAGAGAAGAAACCGCTACAATAGAAGGTGTATGCAAGTGAAAAATTGCTTGAATATCTTTCCTTGCTTGATAAACAAAACCATGAATTATATAGCCAGTTCTATTATATTGATATTCTTTGCCTTCAATTACATCTCCATCAAATGATACTTTCATTAACGAACGTTCATCTACTTCATCAAAACGCATACCAAACGGATAAATATAAAACGACTTTTGATCTTCAGAACGCACTGAAAGGTGAGTATATGTATGATCATCGAACTTAAGGTAGGACAAAATCTGATAGGCATAGACTAGATCCCTTTTTACTCTGCTCTTTGTTAACAACACAATCCTCTGTTAGAATCTTCTGAAGGTTTATACGCGAAAAGAGACTTGTAGTAAACTAATAAGTCTATGCCACTCTGTCTTGCTTTCTGAATACCAAACACTTTTGTGTTGTAGCTTGCTTAAAAATAGTTATCGTTATTATAGAGTTTATATACAGAATTTATGTTTTTAAATTACATAATATCTTAACTACAAAAGTAATTTTCTATATAATATTTCATATGTTTTAAAGCTTCATTTTTATGTTATTATAAATGTAAGTTTCAAGATTGAAAATAATATGGTAAATATTAACACAAAAAAACAGCCAGCAGGATTTTTCATATATCCCTCTGGTCTTTCGGGAAGTGGTAAACTTTCCACAGCAATAGAATTATCTAATATGATAAACGCATTAATTGTAAATAGTAAGTTCTATAACAATGTTCAAGCTTGCTCTATATACGATGGTGTCTTTGAACGTGATCAAATACCTAAAGAAGTTCAAGATAGAATATATGGCATTATGCAAATTATGCTTCAGGTAATAGAAAATTATCCGATTCACTCAAAAAATTACATATTTATTGATGAGTTGATGGAAAATAATGACCAGAACATGAGGATGTATGATTCAATAGTAAGGCTTAGTAAAAAAATGAACACAGAAATCCTTCCTGTGGTACTTAGGTGTGATCTACCGACATTACAAAAGCGTATTGCATTAAAAAGGCAAAGAAAAAATAGGAAGGTGATTAATCTAAATAGCATTGTAGAGAAATTTAGGACTGACGATTTATTTATACCACCAAGTGCCATAGAGATAGAAAATTCAGATATGAGTATAAAAGAAGTAGCTCAAGAGATAGTAAACCAGATGCACAAGCTTAGTAACATTGCATGTACGCGAAAGAATAGTCTATAATGATTTCATATACTGAGGCTCATTTAAATATAGAGCTTCAACTTCATTTAATTTTTGCTTGTTCTCTAATCTATAACGGACTAATAGCCCTGCATGGCTAGCATTTAAATTGCAATCCATATGTGTACTGCTTGTAGCGTGACACTGGGATCCAGGTGCAGATAGTGGCAATAAATTGAAATCAAATAACTGCGTATAAAACCCTTGAGCATTTTTGACTATAGCTCTGATATTTTTTTTGTTATTCGTACAAAGCAAAGATATTGCGTAGGCTTGAACTTCCAGCGCACTAACTCCGTATAATGGCTTATTTGTAGCAAGATTTATACCTTGTGCAGCTGATATACCAACTCTAATTCCAGTGAAACTTCCTGGTCCAACTACTACCACTAAATGATCTATTTTATCATAATTATAGTTGTGCTTATCAAACAAAGTATTCAGAATTTGAAAAAATGATTCTGCATGATTGTTGCTGGCGGAATTGTGCTCTACAAAACAGTTACCATCATAATCAACTATTGCTATTGAACTACCAATACCTACAGTATCAATCGCTAAAATAGACATTACTTAAGCTTATCATAGAGTTTTGTAAACATTATAGCAAAGGCACCATTACCCATAACGTTTGCTGAAGTGATTATTGGATCAAACACTATATACAGTGCTGTGATTAACGAAAGCATTTCTGGAGAAAATTTGAGGTATTTCTCAAGAATAGGTAGCATTACCATAATTCCTCCTGCCGGAACTGCCACGATAGCAAACTTAAATAACAAAAAATAGAGAAGGAAAGTTACATAGTCTGTTGTGCACAATGAATAACCGGAGGCAATTATCATTGATAATATTATAATAAAAAAGCAATCACCTACTAAATGAAAGCTAGCAGTTATTGGCACAACAGACGATGCTATGTCAGGTTGCTTTACATTTTTTTTGCTTCCTTCAAGAGTAAGCGGCATAGTTGCATTACTAGACATTGTGCTCATTGCAGTAATAAATGCCGGTATCATATTGCCTATACTAGCTATCCAGCTTGTGATCTTGAATGAATTTGCTGCTCCATATAAGAGGAAAACATAAAGGTAGGTTGCAGATGCTATAATAATGAAAATTATTGAGTAATCCTTAAATATTATAGATAAAACTTGATCATGCTGCATTTTTAAAGCAAGCCCAAGTACAAATATTGGAATAATCGGCGTCAAAAACGTCTTCAAAATAAAGAGAGTTAAATCTAACATTTTGTTCGAAAGCTCTCTGCTTTTTTTGGGTAGCAGTGTGGACACTACTATGCTGGACACAAATCCACAAGCAAGGGCATAAAAATTAGAAAGCAATGCAGGCAGTCTAAACGACCATAAGGGAACAATTGTTTCTTCATACGTTATATCTTGTATTGAATAAGTGTTTTGTATGATAAAATGCCCAACAGAATAAGCTATTAAACTTGAAGCCAGATTCGATAAGAAGATCATTATAATAAG
>NZ_JAPQLM010000113.1:0-7086 GCF_028981765.1 Wolbachia endosymbiont of Drosophila seguyi | reverse complement strand
CAGAAACTCTATCAGGTACTTATTGCGCCAAAAAACTTTCAAGCCCTTTTTAAGTATACGCGCTAAAGTTAAAATCCGACCGGGACAGCCGCAATAAAGTAGATAAGCCTAAACGCCATCATGTCTTTAGGAGAGTTTGCTAATGAAAGTTCTTAAGTTGACGCCATTGGCTGAACGGATACGATTTATTTCAGTGCATGAGCTGGTCCTTTTCGGGTTTTAGCGCTGTGTACATAACTGCACGAACGTCTAGTTTAGGGGTAAGAAAAATTAGGGCCCGCAAATTAATCCAAACACATAAGTGTAGTGTTACCACCAAATGCTGTAGTGTTAACACTTACAACTTTTTCTGTAGAAAAACGCTGTAAATAATGAGGACCACCAGCTTTTGGCCCAGTGCCAGATAGTCCTCTACCACCAAATGGTTGTATCCCAACTGCTGCACCTATCTGGTTACGGTTGATGTAGACATTTCCAACTGATATTTTTTTACTTATAGTGTCAATTTGACTTTGTATACGACTCTGCAAAGAAAACGTAAGCCCATATCCAGTACTATTTATATCACTTATAACTTCATTTAATTGTGACTTGTTAAAACGTATGATATGTAAAATAGGACCAAATACTTCTTGCTTTAATTGCGAAATTTTTTGTATCTCATAAATATATGGAGGAAAGAAATAACCATTATGAGAATTTGTATCCATGGGTACTTTAAATAACAGATTTGAATCTTCGTCCTCTGACATTTTTTGCGTATGTTGAGTTAGCATATCGATAGATGCTTTGTCAATTATTGGACCAATATCAGTACTAAGTTGTATTGGGTCACCAATCTTGAGTTCTTGCGCTGCACCGCATATCATTTTTATCTGCTTCTCTGCTATGTCCTCTTGAATAAACAGCACTCTAAGTGCAGAACAGCGTTGACCACTGCTACGAAACGCAGAAAGCAAAGCATCCATAGCCACTTGCTCTAAAAGAGCAGAGCTATCAACTATCATAGCATTGAGCCCTCCTGTTTCAGCAATAAGTGGCACAATAGGACCATCCCTATTTGCAAGCATTTTATTGATTATTTGAGCAGTTTGTGTTGAGCCAGTAAAAGCTACTCCGGCAATTCTATTGTCTGGAACTAATATTTTGCCTAAATATCCACCATCCCCAGGAATGAGGTGTAACACATTCTTTGGTATCCCAGCTTCATGTAGTATCTTAACAGCTTCGTAGGCAATAATCGGCGTTTGCTCTGCCGGTTTTGCCAGCACTGCATTACCTGCTGCAAGTGCAGCTGAGACCTGCCCAATGAAGATAGCGAGCGGAAAATTCCACGGTGATATGCATAAGAAAACTCCTCTGCCTTCAAAAAAGATGAAGTTATCTTCACCTGTTGGGCCCGGCAATTTTTTCCAGTCGCTCAGTTCATTTTTTGCTATCATTGCATAATAACGCAGAAAGTCGATTGCCTCTCTTACTTCTGCTATTGCATCGGATAAAATTTTTCCTGCTTCCACAATCAGAATGTAAATTAACTCTTTCATCCTTTCCTCAAGCAAATCTGCAGCTTTTTCAAGGCATTTAGCGCGCTCTTCTGCTGAAACATTCTGCCACTTAGCAAAAGCACTGTGTGCTATTTCAAGAGCGTTTAAAGCTTGATCGCTTGTTGCACTTGACACTTCTCCAATTACATTTTCCAAATGTGCAGGATTCACTACTTCGATAAATTCAGCATTATCAAATAGTGCTTTTCCATCAATTATTGGTCCAATTTGCCACTTTTTTTCACTAAAACCCTTTATATCATCTGCAAATTGTGAGACTATCACAGAATCACTAATATCCATCCCCAAGGAATTTTTTCTTTCTGGTCCCAAAATATCTTGTGGTAATGGAATGCCTGGATGAGGTTCATAATTAAAATTTATAGCTTTTTCCAGTGGATCTGAAATTAACTCATCGATTTTAACGTTAGGATCACTTATTTGATTAACAAACGAACTATTAGCTCCATTTTCAAGAAGGCGTCTTATAAGATAAGGCAACAAGTCACTATGTTCCCCAACGGGTGCGTAGACACGACAGCTAACATTTGTTGCAAGCTCTGACATTGCATAATCATATAAGTCTTTTGCCATTCCATGTAAGCGTTGAAATTCAAATCCAGGGTGGTTTTTATCAGCAAGTTCCATGATAGAAGCAAAAGTATAGACGTTATGAGTTCCAAAGCATGGGTAAAAGCTGTTTGATTTACTCAAAAGTTTCTGTGCGCACACGAAGTAAGATACGTCAGTATAGCTTTTTCTTGTAAATACTGAGTAATCATTTAATCCCAATTCTTGCGTACGCTTGATTTCTGAATCCCAATATGCACCTTTTACAAGCCTCACCATAATTTTGTGCTTTGATCGGATAGCAACATCTTCAACAAAGTCAAGAACAGATAAAGCGCGCTTTTGATATGCTTGCACAGCCAAGCCAAGTCCTTCCCACTCAGAAAGTGATTCATCAAGCCGTAATTGTTCAAACAAGATTAAGGACATTTCAAGCCTTTCTGTTTCTTCTGCATCTATGCATAATGAAATGTTGTATTTTTTTGCTTCATGACAAAGCTCTAGCAGTTTAGCTCTCAACTCTTCAGCTATATTATCGAATTGACCAAATTCATAACGTGGATGTAACGCAGACAATTTGATTGAAACTCCATGCGATTTAAAACAATCATTTATTTCAGTGGATTCACCTATAGCTTTTATTGAGTGCATGTATGAATTAAAATACTCTTCTGCATCTTCAGCTGTGTGAGCAGTTTCGCCAAGCATATCAAAAGAGTATAAAAACTTACTATTGTCATCTAGTTTTGCATACCTTAAAGCTTCTTCTATGGTTTCTCCAACAACAAAATGATTACCAAGCATAGACATTGCTTGTTTTACTGCTTTGCGAATGATCGGTTCTCCTAAATTCTTAAGTAACTTAGAAATTGCGTAATAGAACTTCGAATCGCCTTCATTATCTCTCAATATACTGCTACCTATCATCAAGCTCCATGTAGAAGCATTGACAAACAACGAAGAAGAGTGCCCTAAATATTTATTCCATTCCTGATTGGCAATTTTATCTTTGATTATTTCGTCTATTGTATAATCATCTGGTATTCTAAGTAGTGATTCAGCAAGGCACATCAATGCTATTCCTTCATCATTGGAAAGCGAGTATTGCTGCATAAAGGAATCTACAATACTTAATTTATTGTGTTTGATTTTTTCAATAACTTGTTTTGCAATATTATAAATTCTATTTTTTGAATCAGCCGAAAGCTCTGCTTTTTCTACAAGATAACGTATATAACTCTTTTCATCAGTACGATAAAATCCTTGTAAACGTTTTCTGAGTTCATTAGGTTCTTGTATAGAGCTTATCATATATAATTATCTCCAAAAAATACTCCGACACCATATGTATGGTGAAATTATATCATAACTTTGCGCAGAGCAAATTGCTATTTACAAAGGGATCAGGGCTGGCTAAAAGAAGTCCATGCAATAACTTCACTAAATCAAAAAGATTGTGCAAGTATGTAGCTCAACACTCCACCACACATCAAGTATTTAGTCTCAGTTGCGGTTTGTACACAGCATTTGAGTTGAATTGATTGTTCAGAATTATCCTTTCCTTTGATGATACATTCTAGATTTCCACCTGGCACTATTTCACCCTTTATGCTTATTACCTTACTACCATCAAATATCTTTCTGGTTATTCCATTTTGGAATATAAGTGGAAGAACACCCATACCAACTAAGTTGGACCTATGTATACGCTCAAAGCTTTCTGCAATTACAACTTTAATCCCCAACAATAAAGTACCCTTTGCTGCCCAATCCCTACTTGAACCTGTGCCATACTCCTTTCCTGCCACAATGATGAGAGCTTCCTTGTAGCGCATCGCCGCATCAAAAATTGGCATAGTTTCTTGAGAAGGAATATATTTTGTATATCCACCTTCGGTGCTAACCATTTCATTTTTTATTCTAATGTTAGCAAAAGTCCCACGCATCATTACATTGTGATTACCACGGCGAGACCCGTATGAATTGAAATCCCGTGGTTCAATTCCAAGCCCTTTTAAATATAGACCGGCAGGACTACTCGAGGCAATATTTCCCGCAGGGGAAATATGATCAGTAGTTATGCTATCGCCAAACATTGCTAATATTTGTGCACCCTTTATATCGATTTTATTATTTTTAGGTGATAAGTTATCAAAATAAGGCGGATTTTGTATGTAAGTACTGTTTGCATCCCAATTATAGATTTCACTTTTTTCACACTTTATCTTCCGCCAATGTTCATCACCAGAAAAAACATCCTTATACTTTTGTATAAACATCTCACGTGTTACCACACTTTTAACACAATCTTCGATTTCATTGTTTGTTGGCCATATATCTTTGAGATAGACATCATTTCCATTCTTATCTTTGCATATTGAATCTTTTGTCAGATCAATTTGCACAGTACCAGCAAGTGCATATGCAACAACAAGTGGCGGAGATGCCAAGTAATTAGCTTTGACTAACGGATGAATTCTTCCTTCAAAGTTACGATTGCCAGATAAAACTGCAGCAACGGTTAAGTTTTTGTTTTTAATGCCATCTTCTATATCTTTATTAAGTGGACCAGAATTCCCAATGCAAGTTGTGCAACCATATCCAACTAGATTAAAACCCAAAGCATTTAGATCTACCTGCAATCCAGACTTTTCTAAATATTCTGTTACAACTTGTGACCCTGGAGCAAGAGAAGTTTTAACCCAAGGCTTTGATTTTAATCCAAGTTTAATTGCATTACGAGCTACAAGACCTGCAGCAATCATCACACTTGGATTTGAAGTATTAGTGCAGCTTGTTATTGCTGCAATAACTACACTTCCATCTTGGAGTTTATCGCTTTCCTTTGACTCATTAACTGAAAATGATTTAGAAAAAGACTCTGCCACTTGTGAAAGAAAAACCTTATCTTGTGGTCTTTTAGGACCAGCCATTACTGGCTTCACGCTCGATAAATCAAGTTCTAGTGCGTCAAAAAATGCTAACTCATTATTGCCACGCCACAATCCTTGCTCTTTCGCATAAGCCTCAACTAACTTAATCAGCTTTTCTGGTCGCCCTGTTAAATGTAAATAATCGAGTGTTTTCTGATCAATTGGAAAAAACCCACAAGTTGCACCATACTCTGGGGCCATGTTTGCTATAGTGGCTCTATCTGCCAAAGATAAATAATCTAAACCATCACCATAAAATTCTACAAACTTACCAACAACGCCTTTTGTTCTTAGGATATTGGTAACCGTCAGCACTAAATCAGTCGCAGTTACTCCTTCCGGCAGTCTGCCAATTAATTTAAATCCAACTACTTCTGGAATCACCATACTAATTGGTTGACCAAGCATCACAGACTCAGCTTCTATGCCTCCAACACCCCAACCAAGAACTGATAACCCGTTAACCATTGTAGTATGGCTGTCAGTACCAACTAAAGTATCAGGATATATGACTCCATCATTATTACACACAACTTGCGCTAAATATTCAAGGTTCACTTGGTGGCAAATCCCTGCGCCAGGCGGCACTACTCTAAAATTTGTGAAGGACGATTCTCCCCACTTTAAAAATTGATATCTCTCCAAATTTCTTTTTACTTCTAACTCAACATTCTTACTGAATGCGGAAACACTTCCATAACTATCTACTTGAACAGAATGGTCAATCACAAGATCAACCGGTACAGACGGATTTATATTGCTTGGGTTTCCTCCATTTTTCTTAACATAGTCCCGCATTGAAGCTAGATCAACAACAGCAGGAACCCCTGTAAAATCTTGCATCAACACCCTTGCTGGTTTATAGCTAATTTCGTGATTAGTGTGTTTATTAACGCAGTCTGCTAGTACTCTTATGTCATCTAGCTTTACGTTTACTCCATCTTCATTGCGCAATAAACTTTCAAGCAGAACCTTAAGTGAGCAAGGCAATTTAGTCACATCTATTCCTAAAAATTCACTAGCACTACTTAGGCTAAAATAGTTGTATGACTTCCCGTCAATGTTTAAAGTCGTTTTTGCATTTAAAGAATTGTTCATCCTATCACACTATATTAGTTAAAATTGGAATTACTACCGTTACTTTTTTGTTGTTGACCTTGCTGCTCATACATAGTTTCAAAATCTATAGGATCTAGCATCAGTGGGGGAAATCCACCACTACTTGTAACTCTTGCAATTATTTCTCTTGCAAAAGGGAAAAGAAAAGTAGGTCCGCCAATAAACAAAGCTTGTCTTACCTCTTCCTCACTCAACTCTTTTAAATTTTCTATTGAAAAAATGCCACAATATTTCGTCTCACAAATGAAAGCTACACCATCTTTTATGCCTTCATCTTTTACCGTTGCTTTGACTTCTATATGCAAAGTAATTTCATGAAAAGATTTTTCTTCATTCACTTCTTCTTTGTTTTTCGTCCCTTCTAATTTTGCTGAATTGATATTAACCATTACATTAATATCTGGAGCTTTACTAGAAGAAAGGAATGGCGAATTCGGATTCTCAAATGATAGATCTTTAACATATTGACCGTGAATTCTCATTTTTTGTTGTGGCATTTCTTACGTCTCCTTTAATTAAGTTGAGATATTTAATACTTTCTTATATAATATATTCATTTACAAACGAATAGCAAACCTGATTATAAGTTGATATGAAAAACATATTTTCATTAATAATTAATAATGTTCGGATACTTTATATGCCAAGGAGTTGAGTTACTATGATAGAGCTTGTAATATATGCTTTATTAACGGCGTTCATTTTTTCACGTTTGTATAATTCTTTAGGAAGGTCAGCCAACCTCAACCTAAAAAAGCTAACTAATGTATTGGATGTAAGCCGAAGTAGAGAAGATGTAGTAGAAAACATTGAGGGTTACATTGATAGCAATGATGAAAATTCAATAAAAGTTACTTATAAACAAATATTAAAAAAAAACAAAGATTTTTCTATTTCCCACTTTATAGAAGGTTCAAGCA
>NZ_JAPQLM010000112.1:0-3765 GCF_028981765.1 Wolbachia endosymbiont of Drosophila seguyi | reverse complement strand
ACCTAGCTATGAGTAGGGTTATGTTAAAGAGGGAATATGCTTGAATTTACTAGTTTCCGGACAACCTCTAGTTGAAATAGCGCAGTTACTCACCCCATAAATTTGGTGCTCTCTTTCAATCAAAGGTGTCTTGCTGCTTGAAATGTTTTCTTTGTAAAAATTTGGCTTATCTTTATATCATCTCATTCAAACAGCATTAACATAACTTATGCCTTTTTTGGATGTAGAAATTTTCTAGGAATTGTCTTTTTGAATTCTATGGTATTTTGTTTAACATTGAAACAAGAGGCCAGTGTCACGCACTGGCATGACACCCATTTGTTCCTATAGTTGTCTTTTCTCGTCTACCTTATTTTGCCACTCTGCTGAACAGATACATAAAGAAAGTGGAAAATTGGACATTCTCAACTCGGCTCCTGCAGATTAAAAATTAAGTTGAATAAAAATTGGATTTGACGCAGTTTTTTCCCATAGTTTAAGAAATTAAAAGTTTAACGATTAGAATTATAATTACAAACCACAATAAAAAATAGACTTTTCCATTTGATTTATTTTTAATTTGGATGTTTTCTAATTTTTTATCAGCTATTAGGTTTAATTTTTCTATAAGGCTAAATATCCCTTGGATTGTTTTTACAGGATAAGAACTTCTAATTTTTTCCCTATACCCTATTTTATTTTCATGTTGACTGCTTATCCACGCTTCAACTACTTTCCACATATTGATTTCTGAGTAGATCTTTCTACATGTCCCTTCCAGTAAAATCATAGTTTTCTGCAGCAATAACAATTGTGTTTGAACTTTCATATCAAAATCACCAGTTATTTTTAATAGCTGAGCAAGTAAACTAGCAAATGAAATCTTCTGTATAGGCTGCCCAATAATGGGTTCACCTATTGCCCTGCAAGCTGTGACAAAATTTCTATGCTGTGATGAAACATAACCAGCCCTAAAGTGCATTTTTGCAACGTGATCATAATCCCGATTTAAAAAGCCTTTGAGTATCTCTATAACGTAATAGCATGTCTCACGATCTATTCTACCCATGATTCCACAATCCAGGGCAATAATATTGTTATTACTATCAACCATTAGATTTCCAGGATGCATATCAGCATGAAAAAAACAATCCCTGTATACTTGATTGCAAAACGATTCTATAAGATTGATAGCTATTTGCTTACGATTATTCAGTTTTTCAACTTCGTATATTGGCGTTGCTTCTATCCATTCTAATGTTAAAACCTTTTTCGAAGTTCTATTCCAATCTATTTCAGGTACGTAAAAACCTCTGTCATTTTTTGTGTTTTCCTTTAGTTCCGAAGAGTGAGCAGCTTCAAAACGTAGATCTAACTCTAATCGGCAAATTTCAGCAAAAGTTTTGACTAATTCAATTGGCCTCAGCCTTTTTGATTGTTCGCTAAATTTTTCTGCAATTTCTGCAAGCCAAGAAAGCATTTTTATATCCCTTGAGAATGTTTTCTCAATATTTGGCCTTAAAACCTTCACAGCAACTTCCTTACCCTCAGTTGTAACCGCTCTATGCACCTGAGAAATCGATGCTGCTGCAATTGGCTTTTCAGAAAAGCTTGAAAAAATGTCGCTCAATTTACAATTAAACTCACTTTCTATAGTTTTAACTGCTATTTTATGTGAAAATGATGGCAATCTATCACATATCAATAACAAGTTATTTGTTATATCCTCATTTAAAACATCAGTACGTGATGAGATAGACTGCCCAAACTTAATGAACACCGGACCTAATTTTTCAAGAGCACACTTTAGCTTGTGGCCTTGTATTTTATTTATTGATTTTTTTGATGGTGGAAGTAAATAAGGTAATATATTGTAACGCGTCAGCACCGTAGTTATGTGCAGAAGACGCAAAATATTTTGAATCATTTCGCTGCGTAACTGCTAAATATTTCATTTAGGGTTCTATTTTTCATAATCTCATCAGGCTTGCCTTGGCAATAGATAGTATTATTTATACAAATTATGTAATCTGAGGATGGTAGAGCAGAGTTAAGATCATGAGAAGTCATAAGAATCGATACCAATCGTTTTTTTGCTATTTTATTTATAATATCATAAAATTTAGCCCGCGCGTTAATATCCATTGCACTAACTGGTTCATCTAGAATGATCAAGTCAGGCTCTGCAATTAAACAACGTGCAAGCAGTAATAATTGTGTTTGCCCTGCAGAAATTTCTAACACTTGATTTTTCAAAATGTTACCGATACCAGCCAACTCTATCGTTTCTGTAATAATGGATTGATTTTTCTTTAGTCTTTTCAAGGAGCTATTTAAAAGAAAATATTCAACTGTTATTGGCATCAAATTACTAATACTAAAATTTTGCGGCATGTAGCTAATTTTTGTGTTCTCAGCTAACACAATATTTCCAGTATAATTTTTATTTATACCAGCAATTGCTTTCACTAAAGAGGTTTTACCTCCACCATTTGGACCAAGTATTGTAATTATGTCTCCTCTTTCCATGAACATATTGATATTGTCAAGGATTCTTTTACCATCATATGCGAGAGCAAGATTTTCTATTTTTAGAACACGATTATTGACATTATTCAATTTATTGACAAAATTTAACTTCTTCTCAACGTTTATATGAGACATTTACTGGCTTTTTTTCTATTACTTTCACTTACACTATACTATAATATTGCCTTTTCATCCAATTTAAAAGTTGTAGCTACAATCAAACCTATCCACTCACTTGTAGCTTCTGTTACAGAAGGGATTTTAGAACCGGAATTGCTTGGCTATGCAACATCTGCACATAATGATATATTAAAGCCATCTGATGCGAGTAATTTAGAATCAAGTGACGTTATATTTTATGTTGACGATAACTTAGAGACGTTTGTTCAAACTTTCGCCAAAAATAATAAAGAACTAGTGCAATTGTCAAAGGCAATCAACCTACTTCCTACTCGGCCACATTCATTTTCTAGAAAAATCACTCACATTCAAGATGAAAAAGATTTACACATGTGGCTGAGTCCCGAAAATGCAAAGAGCATGATACTTTCTATAAGTGCAACATTGTCTGACATAGATAAAGGAAATTCCCATCGATACAGTTCTAATGCAACAAAAGCTATAAAAAAAATAGACCAAGAAGTAAAAGAAATCATGAAAGAACTGAATGATTTTAAAAATCAAAAATACATCGTTACTCATGATGCTTATCAATATTTTGAAAAATATTTCGGTCTAAATCATCCAAGCGCTATTCTTTCCATAGAAGAGGATTCTTACATAGGTATGAAGAGTTTAATGAAGCTAAAAAAGATAATGAAGGAAGAAAACGTTAAATGTATATTTGCTCATTCACAGGAAGATAGCATAAAGCCTAACGCCCTTTCTAATGACGCAAAAATGGTAGTTCTTGATCCTATTGGATCAGACATAGAGCCTGGAAAAGATGCATATCTAGCTATAATCAATAGCATTGCACAAAATTTTAAGTCTTGTTTTGTTGAGTAATAAGTTCCCTTTTAGCTTACTGTTTTATTGTTCTACAAATCAAGAAGAAGTGAGTTTACAACAAATGGTGTCATTCCAGTCTGGAATCCAGCTTTTTCATAATCATCAAAACGTTGTATTTTAACATAAAATGGCTGCTTTTATGCTTACTAACTTAATAAAATTCCTGGATCCCAGTGGGCTTTGTTGCATCACACTTTATGAGATGGTGATTTATGGTAAATTCATGTAACTATCTCAAATTTAGCC
>NZ_JAPQLM010000111.1:0-2415 GCF_028981765.1 Wolbachia endosymbiont of Drosophila seguyi | reverse complement strand
CTTTCTCACTCCACAATTAAATAACTCTACAATATCGCTTATTTGATTCACTAATAATGAGAATTGGTATAACTTTGCTATTTTTCTCTCTAGATTCTTGCAAAGTTCTACAAGATTAACCACATTACCTCACGGTTTCTCTATGATTATTTTTTTAGATTACTTGTTTACCTTATTTGCCGTTCTCCTGAACGAATATACATAAGCTATAAAAACTATCTAATAGCTACCCAAAACCCTTATTTCCCACTCAAGTTCAACATTAAATTTATCCTTTACTGCATCTTTTACTTTGTTGCCAAGGTTTTCCAAGTCAGATGCAGTTGCATTATCGTAATTGAGCAAGAAGTTACAATGTTTCTTAGAGATTCTAGCTCCACCAATATTTAACCTTAGGCAGCCAGATTTATCAATTAACTCCCATGCTCGGTAGTTTTTTGGATTTTTGAATATGCACCCAGCAGTTTTTCCTCTTATTGGCTGGCTTTTATTTTTCCTCTCAATAACTTCCTTTAACCTTTGCAGTATAAGCTCATACTCTGAGTTTACTCCTTTAAACTCAGCTTCAACAAAAATCCAATTTCCTTTTAGGCTATGTCCACGGTAAAAATACCCCATTTCTTCGCTGGAGAACTCATATAGGTTTCCATCCTCTAGATTCACTGCTTTTATGGATCGTACAACACTTGCGATATCACTACCATATGCACCTGCATTCATTTCTATTCCGCCACCAACTGTTCCTGGAATTCCAACTAGAAACTCCAACCCACTAATCTGCTGATTTCCCGCAAAGTGAGCAAGGTTGCTGAGCAGCACAGCTCCCCCAGCTACAATAGAGTTGTTACCCTTACTTTTAATATATGCAAACTCCTTACCTAATTTTACTGTTATTCCTCGAATGCCACTATCTCGCACTATTATGTTGGATGTTGCACCAATAACGCTAACTGGCAGTTCAGTATTTTTAATCAAGTATGTTAAATCTTCAATATCACATGGTTTAAATAATACATCAGCTCGTCCACCAACATTTAACCACGTCGCTTTAGACATTAAGACATCATAACGATAGATTCCACGTACTTTAGGTAAGCTTATAAGCATTTTGATTTCAACTCTAATCCTGCATCCATACCCATTTTCTCCGCATCTTCTATAAATGAAGTGCGCTCAGTGAAGTATATATTTTTTCCACTTGCTAACATACAACGAAGGTGTAGCATATTTTCGCTCACATATTCAGCCAAAGCTGCAAGTGGTGTAAAACATGAACCATTCACTGTCTTCATAAAACTGCGCTCTGATTTCACTCCTATAAAAGACATATTATTATTAATTTTCTCTAAAAGATCGATAATTTTTACATCATTCCTTCTACATTGAATACAAACCGCCCCCTGCCCCACTGCACTTAACATAACTTTTGGTGGCAATACCTCTGTAATCAAGTGATGTTTTTCTAATCTTATGAGTCCTGCTTCAGCTAGAATTATTCCATCAAAACTTTGATTTTGCAATCTGGTTGTTACATTTCCACGTAGCGGTACTATATTTAAATCTGGTCTAACATTTAACAACTGAACTTTTCTTCTTATTGAAGAAGTGGCAATAGTAGCCTGCTGTGGCAAAGACTCAAGGCTATTGTGTTTATGAGAAATAAACGCATCGCATGAACTTAGCCTTTCTAAAACACAAGGAATTGTTAAACCCCCTGAGAAAAACGCAGGCATATCTTTTAGCGAATGAACTGCCATGTCTATATTATTTTCGAGCAATTCAGTCTCAATTTCTTTAATGAATAATCCTTTGCCTCCTATTTCAGCAAGATTTGCGTTTGCATACTTATCTCCAGAAGTTTTTATTTTAACAATTTCAATAGATAAGTTAGGAAAAGAATCCAGCAACTTTTGTTTTGCTTCCAAAGCCTGGGCAACTGCAAGCTTGCTTCCTCTGGTACCTATTTTGACTAGCATGTGTACGATTGTTTGTCTGATGTCATTCAAGTAGCTGACTACTTGGATCCAGTTTATATAAACCTTTGCATTTATTGTACTTTAACTTAAAACCAAAAGCAACTTTGACTTTACAAAATAATAACCTTTTATATGCATAAATAAGC
This sequence comes from Wolbachia endosymbiont of Drosophila seguyi, assembly GCF_028981765.1. Lineage (NCBI taxonomy): Bacteria > Pseudomonadati > Pseudomonadota > Alphaproteobacteria > Rickettsiales > Anaplasmataceae > Wolbachia > Wolbachia endosymbiont of Drosophila seguyi. Next base: position 293 of record NZ_JAPQLM010000111.1, on the reverse strand, counting down.
TTACTGGATTCTAGTACTTGCATGACAAGGTATAAACCTTATCGTCATACCACCGCTAACCGTCATACCGTCACGGTATCTCTAGATCCCGCTAACACGTAGCGGGATGACGAATTATTTAACCGTCATACCGCGATTCATTCGCGGTATCTCTAGATCCCGCTAACAAGCAGCGGGATGACGGTTGTCGTTTAGCTATAAATATTAAAAAATTTACCAAGCGAAAAAAAAGGCAAAAGAAGCCCCGTGGTGGTTGGCTATTTACTATGTACTAAAATATCGGCGTTTTTTTT
>NZ_JAPQLM010000110.1:0-6336 GCF_028981765.1 Wolbachia endosymbiont of Drosophila seguyi | reverse complement strand
CAATTTGAAAAACATATTGACTATATTTCTTTCTAAACTCCTCCTGTTCTTCGAGAAGAGGAAGATTCCTATCTAATATATCGATTATTTCTTTCCGCTTATTCAATATCACGTAATTAAAGAGGGAACTCTTCCCCTTCTTTTCATAATCGTCTGCTATTTTGTCAAAACACTTATTATCCTTAAACTCCAATTTCTCAAAATCTGAGAGCACACTTTGTACCTGAGTCTCATCGAATTGAAGATTTGCTTGAGGAGATAGAAGAGTCAACTTTTCTTCACTTTCCTTGGTACTCGAATTTTTGTAAAAACCATTCAATAGATTTACAATACTAGAAAACATTTCACACTTCTATTGTTATAAGTAAACTTGATTATATCTTAATGCTAAATGTTGTAAAGCTAAAATTAGAAACTAAAAAAGCTAACATAAGTTCTGCATTGTTTGCAGCTTTATCAGCTTATTAGGTAGAATTATTAAAGAACTAGTTGAACATATGTTATCAACTCCATCCACAAGTTCTCCGCTTGTTACTCCAGTTGCAATAAACACTGATTCACCTCTTGCCATATCTTTTACGGTGTAGATTTTTTCTGGGTCATGGATATTTAAATTTTTTGCTCTTTCTTTTAATTGATCCGTGTCAAATATTAATCTTCCCTCCATCTGCCCACCGATTGAACTCAGCGCTGCAGCCGCAAGCACCCCTTCTGGTGCCCCTCCTATTCCGATATACATATCATGATTGCCATTTACTAGTGAAACTACGGCTGCAACATCGCCATCATCTATTAGTTTAATTTTTGCTCCTAATTTCCTGATTTTCTCTATTAATTCATTGTGCCTTTCACGTTTAAGTACAGTTACCACGAGATCATTCACTTTGCATTTTTTTGCCTTGGCTAAATTGTCTAGATTCTTTTCAATGCTATTTTTTAGTGAGACTACACCCTCTGGAAGATTTTTTCCTACTGCTATCTTTTCCATATAAACATCAGGTGCATGTAAAAAATTACCTTTTTTCGTTGCAGCAAGAACGGACATTGCCCCTGATTTGTAATGAGCACAAATCGTAGTGCCTTCAAGTGGGTCAACGGCAATGTCGATTTCAGGACCATTTCCAGTGCCAACCTTCTCGCCAATATATAGCATCGGCGCTTCATCTCTCTCACCTTCACCAATTACGATAGTACCATTTATTTCCATTGAATTTAATACTGTACGCATTGCATCAACTGCAACCTGATCAGCCTTTTTTTCATCGCCGAAGCCTGCTAGTTTATATGCAGCAAGTGCTGCAGCTTCGGTCACTTTAACTAATTTATAAGCTAAATCTTCCATCATTTGCTCGAGAATCATAAATAAAGAATCCAATATATATCATGCAACTTTAGACTGCAATATGTCTTGACTGGTTGTGGGAAAGTTGCTGTAATAAACTAACATATAGTAGTAGGTTTAGTTATGGTATATAGTAATGATGATATTAGAGAGTTGTATCGAAAGATAGCTACAATTGTACAATATGATGATAAGGGAATTGCTAGTCTTAAAGATTTGCAAAAGGAACCAAAGTGGAAAGAAGTTAATTTCCAAGATAAATGTGAAGGAGACAATTCATTAGAAGACTTACTTCTAAAACATGCAACCGAAAATAACAACACACGCGTTAAGGATTTTCTCCTCCAAAATGGGTGTAAACCCCTTCAACAAGAGCAAATAACCGCAGCGATAAACAAGGAAGAAGAGGCACCTAATGTGGAAGAGAATAGAGCAGACAGTAATGAAGTAGATTCTAGTAACTCCATAAACCCTGGTATGACTGCTGAAGTACTTTACGGGCAACTAATACAAGGAAAAAAAACAAATTCGGCAATTTTTGACTCGTTTGCAAATGCTGTAAGAGAGTCCAATATTACCGGCGATCGTAGCGTATTTCTAGATGTTGTAAAATTGTTTACAGATTTAGATGCTGTAATCCATCTTACAGATACTGCTTCCAGGACTATATTGGATATAGCTGCAATAACAAAACAAGCTGACGTTGTTAAGGTACTTTTGGATAGTGGCAAATTTAATGAAGAAGAAAAATTGCATGCCTTGAATTCTGCTATTGTTCAAGGTAATGTCCAAGAAGTTGAGCTAATTTTAGGTTACGTGAGTCCTGCAAACAGGAAAGAGGCTTTAGAAGTGGCCATACAGGTAGGTAAAACTGAAATTGTTAATGCGTTCTTGAATAGTGGTAAGCTTAATGAAGAAAACAGAGCAAAACCTTGCAGCAGTAATGGGAACATTGGTAGTAGACCTATAGCAACAGTTCCTCTAACCAGTACCAATGGTGATAATCATAATAACAAAAACAAAACGCCTGTAATACCAGAGGAAACAAATACTAAGCAAACTGCCACACCAAATAATGATAATAAAGCTAACGGCTTCGTAGATGCTCAATTTTCTATGCCAAATGAACAAGAAACTAAATATAAAGAGAGCAAAAAGGATTTTTACACCTCATTGACAAAAGATGTTGTTGGAGTTGTTATTACAGGATTATTCATTACTGCTGCTGTAATGGTTCCATTTGTAGCTGGTGCAGTAGTTTGCAGTGTCATAGCTGCTTTGGTTGCAATATACACCGGGTTGCATGTAAAAAATTCTACATTACCAAGTTATAGGGAGATGAGAGAGAATGAAGTTGAACGTGTAACAGGATGTCATCCCAGTGCCCAGACACTGGGATCCAGAAAGCCATAATAAAAACTAGATCCAGCGTCACGCGCTGGAATGACACCCTCTGGTGGGCTCAAACCATATGAGTAGCCAACACTGCCACTATACTTACCTAGCAAATTTAGATCTAACACTAAACTGTGCTGCCACTAACTTTGCAATCGGTACTCTATAGGGTGAGCATGAAACATAATCCACCCCTGATTCGATGAGAAACTCTATAGATTTTGGATCTGCTCCATGCTCTCCACATATACCCAGTTTTATTTCTTTTCGGGTTTTTTTGCCTCTTTCAATGGCCATCTTGATTAACTCCCCTACCCCTTCGATGTCCAGCACTTCAAATGGGTCGTTTTCGAATATGTTGCTTTCCTTATAAGAATCGAGGAAATTAACTGAATCATCTCTTGAAAGTCCCATGGTTGTTTGCGTTAAATCATTAGTGCCAAAACTAAAGAACTCTGCATGTTTTGCTAACTTATCAGCAATCAGTGCTGCTCTTGGTAGTTCTATCATCGTTCCAATTGAATAAGCCTTGTCTGATGTCATTCCAGCGCGTGACGCTGGAATCTGCGTCTGGATCCCAGCTGAGATAACAGAGGATTCTTTCTTTGCTAGCTCGCATATCAGAATAAATTCTTTCTCGCTCATGATAAAAGGAATCATGATTTCAGGCTCCACTTCTATCTTCTTTTCTTTCTTTAATTCACTTGCAGCACTAAGTATTGCCCTAATCTGCATGCTATATATTTCAGGATGAGAAATAGCAAGTCTACAACCTCGATGGCCAAGCATTGGGTTCTTTTCTGATAACTGTGCTATTTTATTTTTTACTGACTCAACTGACTTACTAAGTGATTTGGCAATTTTTTCTATAGTAGACTGATCATTGGGTAAAAATTCATGCAAAGGTGGATCAAGCAACCGTATAGTGACTTCCCTGCCCTCCATAATAGAAAATATTTCTTTGAAATCAGACTTTTGCATTTCTTCTAGTTTAATGAGCGCATTTGCCCTTTCATTTTCATCGTCAGCTATTATCAACTTTTGAATGAATTCGATTCTATCACTAGCGAAAAACATATGTTCTGTGCGACATAAGCCTATACCTTCTGCACCGAATTCTTTTGCAATTTTTGCGTCTTTTGGAGTATCAGCGTTCGCTCTCACTTTGACCGTTTTGATTTCATCTATCCAGTTGATTACCGTTTTGAATTCTTGCGATAATTCAGGTGAAATTGTAGGGAGAATGCCAAGCATAACCTCCCCTGTTCCTCCGTTGATGGTAATTGGTTCACCTTTATTTACTTTTGTATCCCCTACAGAAAAGAAAGTTCCATCTTTATCGATATAAAGTCCACTCACACTGCAAATGCATGGCTTACCCATTCCACGGGTTACAACAGCAGCATGCGAGGTCATCCCTCCCCGTGCTGTTACTATGCCACTTGCAGCATTCATTCCATTAATATCTTCAGGACTCGTTTCTGACCTTACTAAAATCACTTTTTTGCCCTGCTCTGCAGCTTTTTCAGCATCACTTGCACTAAACACTACATATCCAGAAGCAACCCCTGGAGAAGCCGGCAGCCCCTTCCCTATTACTTTTTGGTCACTCTTAACGTCAAGAACTGGATGCAATAAATTGTCAAAGGTTTTTGGATCAATTCTCAATATTCCTTCTTCTTTTGTAATCGTTCCTTCGTTTACCATATCAACTATTATGCGAATAGCAGCTTCAGCCGTGCGCTTGCCAGACCTAGTCTGCAAAATCCATAACTTACCGTCCTGCACAGTAAATTCGATATCCTGCATGTCTTTATAATGCCTTTCAAGTTTTTCACATACCACGCATAATTCTCGGTAGACACTTGGCAGCAACTTCTCCATGGTGTTTTTTTGCTCTCCGTCAATTGGCATAGGAGTATAAACACCAGAAACCACATCCTCACCCTGAGCATTAATCAGAAATTCACCAAAGTATTTTTTTTCTCCAGTTGAAGGATTTCGTGTAAATATCACACCAGTTGCAGAATTATCATTTAAATTACCAAAAACCATTGCTTGCACGTTGACCGCTGTTCCAAGGTTTTCAGGAATATTATGTATTTTTCTATAGGAAACAGCCCTATCATTTTTCCAAGAAGCAAATACTGCATTCACTGAGCTGAGCAATTGCTCTTCAACGTTCTGCGGAAAATGTTTTCCTGTTTTTTCATGTACTATCCTTTTGAAATTGTTAACAATTTCTTTTAAAACATCAACATCAAGGTCAGCTAAGCTTTTTGCTCCACTCTTTTGCTGCTTATTATCAACAACATCTTGAAATAGGCGATGATCAAGCTGTAGTACAACATTGGAGTACATCATGATGAAACGGCAGTAGCTATCGTAAGCAAAACGTTCGCCACTTTTTTTTGCAAGCCCAACAACGGTTTCATCATTTAGACCAACATTTAAAATAGTATCAAGCATGCCCGGCATTGAACTAACACTACCAGAGCGTATGGAAACTAATAAGGGATTATTTAAATCCCCAAATTTACAACCGATGTCATTTTCGAGCATCGCCATGTAGTTTTTGATTCCACTACATATGTCATTCCAGTGCGTGACCACATTTTTTTCTGGATCCGAGTAGTCAGCTACTTGGATAACAGAAGATCTATTGTCTTGATAATAGACTTTGCAAGCAGAGGTGGAAATTGTGAAACCAGGTGGAACAGGAACACCAACATTGCACATTTCTGCTAAATTTGCCCCCTTTCCTCCCAGCAGATTTTTCATTTCTGCATTGCCTTCGCATTTACCCTGGCTAAAGTAATGTATTAACTTTTCCCCCGTCATTTTCTCCGGATTTTCACTGATAAACACATTGTACATATAGCTCCAATAAACCTGTGAGAACTTGAAACCTTAGGATAATAAATTTTACAAAATTTTGCAACAACGTTCCTTACAACAACATCAGTAAAGTTAACAAAAAAGACGACAAATTATTGAATTATTATTAATAAGAATATATAATATAAAGATACATTTAAAAATTTTTTTATGGCTCTTTCTAAATTTCTCGACCCCAAGAATGATGTTGCGTTCCGGCGTATTTTTGGTACTGAAAAAAATAAAGACATCCTCATTCACTTTCTCAATGATATTTTGGGGTTCACTGGCAAAGATGAAATAAAAGAAATAGAATTCCTCAGCACTATTCAAGATGCTGAAATTGCCTCTAAAAAACAAAGTATCGTTGATGTTCTTTGCAGGGATGAAAATGGGGTGCAAGTAATAGTCGAAATGGTGCGACCTGAAAGCCTTCGGTCATATTGTTTAAAAGGAGAGGAATTCATTCAGAAAGAAACTGAAAGGATTCTAAAGCTTATTGAACCAGATGTTTTGCCATCTGAGTCTACGCATCAGTGCGAATTGGGTAACCAGTTGGTGCCGAGCGACGCGGACAATGAACCTCCTCTTGATAAAGAAGATGCTCAATCGTGAGAGAAAGCATAAACTACAAGCATCATGTGGTTGGAGGGCTAGGCTTAGTGGTATGGTGAACGTAAGTGAAGCTTCATAAGTATCGTAACGATTAAAGAGCTAAAGAT
>NZ_JAPQLM010000109.1:0-2892 GCF_028981765.1 Wolbachia endosymbiont of Drosophila seguyi | reverse complement strand
ATTCCAACCGCGCCACTCTCGTGTCGCCATCAGAACCAATCTCGGAACTTCGCTGAAAATCTCTCTAAAAACACCTTCGGTGTTGTAAGGTTAAGCCTCACGGATCATTAGTACTGGTTAGCTCAATGCATCGCTGCACTTACACACCCAGCCTATCAACGTCTTAGTCTTAAACGTTCCTTCAGGGGCCTTGAAGGCCCAGGGAAGACTCATCTTGAGGCAAGTTTCGCGCTTAGATGCTTTCAGCGCTTATCTTTTCCGCACTTAGCTACCGGGCAATGCCATTGGCATGACAACCCGAACACCAGTGGTGCGTTCACTCCGGTCCTCTCGTACTAGGAGCAACCCCTCTCAATCTTCCAACGCCCACGGCAGATAGGGACCGAACTGTCTCACGACGTTCTAAACCCAGCTCGCGTACCACTTTAAATGGCGAACAGCCATACCCTTGGGACCTACTTCAGCCCCAGGATGTGATGAGCCGACATCGAGGTGCCAAACACCGCCGTCGATATGAACTCTTGGGCGGTATCAGCCTGTTATCCCCGGAGTACCTTTTATCCGTTGAGCGATGGCCCTTCCATTCAGAACCACCGGATCACTAAGACCTACTTTCGTACCTGCTCGAGCCGTCACTCTCGCAGTCAAGCTAGCTTATGCCTTTGCACTAACCTCACGATGTCCGACCGTGATTAGCTAACCTTCGTGCTCCTCCGTTACTCTTTGGGAGGAGACCGCCCCAGTCAAACTACCCACCAGACACTGTCCTCACCCCGGATCACGGGGCCGAGTTAGAACATCAAACATTAAAGGGTGGTATTTCAAGGATGGCTCCACGCAGACTGGCGTCCACGCTTCAAAGCCTCCCACCTATCCTACACATCAAGGCTCAATGTTCAGTGTCAAGCTATAGTAAAGGTTCACGGGGTCTTTCCGTCTTGCCGCGGGTACACTGCATCTTCACAGCGAGTTCAATTTCACTGAGTCTCGGGTGGAGACAGCCTGGCCATCATTACGCCATTCGTGCAGGTCGGAACTTACCCGACAAGGAATTTCGCTACCTTAGGACCGTTATAGTTACGGCCGCCGTTTACTGGGGCTTCGATCAAGAGCTTCGCCTTGCGGCTGACCCCATCAATTAACCTTCCAGCACCGGGCAGGCGTCACACCGTATACGTCCACTTTCGTGTTTGCACAGTGCTGTGTTTTTATTAAACAGTTGCAGCCAGCTGGTATCTTCGACTGGCTTCAGCTCCATCCGCGAAGGACTTCACCTACATGCCAGCGTGCCTTCTCCCGAAGTTACGGCACCATTTTGCCTAGTTCCTTCACCCGAGTTCTCTCAAGCGCCTTGGTATTCTCTACCTGACCACCTGTGTCGGTTTGGGGTACGATTCAATGTTACCTGGAGCTTAGAGGCTTTTCCTGGAAGCAGGGCATCAACTACTTCTGCACCGTAGTGCATCGTCATCACGCCTCAGGGTTAGTATGCAACCGGATTTACCAGGTCACACCCCCTACACGCTTAAACCGGGACAACCGTCGCCCGGCTAGCCTAGCCTTCTCCGTCCCCCCTTCGCAGTAACACCAAGTACAGGAATATTAACCTGTTTCCCATCGACTACGCTTTTCAGCCTCGCCTTAGGGGTCGACTCACCCTGCCCCGATTAACGTTGGACAGGAACCCTTGGTCTTCCGGCGAGCGGGCTTTTCACCCGCTTTATCGTTACTTATGTCAGCATTCGCACTTCTGATACCTCCAGCAACCCTCACAGGCCACCTTCAACGGCTTACAGAACGCTCCCCTACCCAACAACGCCTAAGCGTCGCTGCCGCAGCTTCGGTGCATGGTTTAGCCCCGTTACATCTTCCGCGCAGGCCGACTCGACCAGTGAGCTATTACGCTTTCTTTAAATGATGGCTGCTTCTAAGCCAACATCCTGGCTGTCTATGCCTTCCCACATCGTTTCCCACTTAACCATGACTTTGGGACCTTAGCTGGCGGTCTGGGTTGTTTCCCTCTTCACGACGGACGTTAGCACCCGCCGTGTGTCTCCCGTGATAACATTCTTCGGTATTCGGAGTTTGCATCGGTTTGGTAAGCCGGGATGGCCCCCTAGCCGAAACAGTGCTCTACCCCCGAAGATGAGTTCACGAGGCGCTACCTAAATAGCTTTCGGGGAGAACCAGCTATCTCCCGGTTTGATTGGCCTTTCACCCCCAGCCACAAGTCATCCGCTAATTTTTCAACATTAGTCGGTTCGGTCCTCCAGTTAGTGTTACCCAACCTTCAACCTGCCCATGGCTAGATCACCGGGTTTCGGGTCTATACCTTGCAACTATTCGCCCAGTTAAGACTCGGTTTCCCTACGGCTCCCCTATACGGTTAACCTTGCTACAAAATATAAGTCGCTGACCCATTATACAAAAGGTACGCAGTCACACCACGAAGGTGCTCCCACTGCTTGTACGTACACGGTTTCAGGTTCTATTTCACTCCCCTCGCCGGGGTTCTTTTCGCCTTTCCCTCACGGTACTGGTTCACTATCGGTCAGTCAGGAGTATTTAGCCTTGGAGGATGGTCCCCCCATATTCAGACAGGATGTCACGTGTCCCGCCCTACTCATCGAACTCACGACCTGTGCATTTTAGTGTACGGGGCTATCACCCTTTGCTGCGCGACTTTCCAGACGCTTCCACTAACACACAAGCCGATTCAGGTTCTGGGCTCCTCCCCGTTCGCTCGCCGCTACTGGGGGAATCTCGGTTGATTTCTTTTCCTCGGGGTACTTAGATGTTTCAGTTCCCCCGGTTCGCCTCATGCCACTATGTATTCATGACATGATAGTGTGTCGAAACACACTGGGTTTCCCCATTCGGGTATCGCCGGTT
>NZ_JAPQLM010000108.1:0-3529 GCF_028981765.1 Wolbachia endosymbiont of Drosophila seguyi | reverse complement strand
CTATCCATTTTTTAAGTTGGCGTTTTTTTATGTTTTAAACGCTTTATAAGCGCGTTTCAGCTTATGTAGGTAGAAGTTTGATAAAGACATAAGGTGCACATAGTGCAAAAAATTAAACATGAGACGCCAGATACGTGAGTTTTTTTGTCATTTAATCTGTACAGAGAAGATAAATAAATAGCTTCAGTTTCATGATAAGGGGGCTGGCGGAGTTTGTCAAGTAAGTTTTTTCGTTTCTATTGTAATGACAGTTATGGCCTGTGCAAGAAATCTATTGATTTACAGCAGGTTCTTTGTTACAGTTCACAGTTATGCAAAGAAACTTAAAGCCTCATGAGTTTATTTACAGCCAGTGGTTTACATAATTTGGAGCTGTATAGCTGAGTATTGTATATGATAATATTGATAACAAACGATGATGGCTTTGGAAGTGAAGGAATAAAATTACTCAAAGAGGTTGCACGGAATTTTGCGTCAGAAATATGGATAGTGGCACCAGATACTGATAGAAGCGGAGCTGCAAGATCTCTTGATTATCCAGTGAAACAATCTATTGGAATAAAACAACATAGCGAAAGGGAATTTAGTGTGTCTGGTACTCCTGCAGATTGTGTCATTATTGCGCTAAATAAAGTTATGAATAAAAAACCAGACTTAATATTGTCCGGAGTAAATATTGGATCAAATGTCGGGGACGATATTTGTTATTCAGGAACAATTGGTGCTGTAATGGAAGGTGCTGCAAGGTCTATACCTTCTATTGCGCTGAGCCAAGTTTATCATGATAAAATAGACTGGCACAATACAAAGGTTTTTGCACCAAAGGTTATTGCCAAGCTAGTTAAGGTTGGTTGGCCTAAAAACATAGTGATGAGTGTAAATTTTCCTGCTACGGAAAAAGTAAAAGGAGTAGAATTTGCTGAACAAGGTGAATATAACATTGATGGGGATTTAACTTTTACTGAAAATTCGAATGGCTCTTTTAGCTTAAATTGGTCTCGAGAGCACTCAGGCAGTGGTAGTATAAATAAAATAAAAGAAGGATTTATTACTATTACACCGGTAAAATTAGATTTTACAGATTATGATACTTTGAATACTATGAAAAATTCTTGTGCAGACGAATTTTCTTCTATAGCTGACTGAGAAAAACATTTGCATTGCTCCTAATAGATATTTTCTATTGTGTTATCGCGAGCAATTATTTTTTCTTCACCTGTATCCATGTTTTTAATCTTTAAAGTTTTACTACTCAATTCTTCATCGCCAAAGATTAAAGCAGCTTTAGCATTTGCTTGATTTGCTTTTTTCATTCGGGTTCTGAGCGTTCCGCTATATTCATAGATTACATATAAACCATTTCTGCGCAATTCATTTGCAAGTGTTAAAGCATGTTTTTCAGCCTCTCTACCGATTGGAATTAGGTAAATAGGTCGCTCTTCTTTCGGAGAATAATTGATTAACTCCATTATGCGCTCAATACCCCCTGCAAATCCTATTGCTGGAGTGTGTTTTCCACCTACTGAAGATACTAAATTATCGTATCTTCCACCGGCAAAAACTGCCCCTTGTGCACCTAAATCCTCTGTAACAAACTCAAACACTGTGTGGCAATAATAATCCAAACCTCGAACTAGTTTATTGTTTACGGTATAAGGTATATCAAGAATTGTTAATCCATTTAGTATTTGTTCAAAGAAATCTGAGGACTCTTTCGTATAATAATTGCTGATTTTAGGCGCATCAGAAATTATTGATTTATCTTTCTCATCCTTGGAATCCAGTATTCTGAGTGGATTTTTGATCAACCTATTTTTGCTATCTTCTGATAGATCATTTTGATACTTTGTAAAGTATAAGATCAAAGCTTCTCTATATTTAGTTATTGTTTCACCATCACCTAAAGAGTTGATTTCCAGCTTTACATTTTTATTGATGCCAAATTCAGTTAGTAAGTGCTGAGCGAGTGATATCAATTCAATATCAGCTTTTGGATCTTCTATGCCAAAAACCTCAAAATTTATCTGATGAAATTGCCTTTGTCTTCCCTTTTGCGGTCTTTCATAGCGAAATGCAGGTCCTGTTGAGAATAATTTTATCGGTGTTTGCAGTTTTTTTTCAATGAGTAGCCTGACAATCGCTGCAGTGAACTCAGGACGTAAAGTTATGCTCTTTCCCCCTTTATCATTGAAGCTATACATCTCTTTAGTGATGATGTCTGAGCTATCACCTAAGGTTTTTGTAAAAACCTCCGTGCACTCAAATATTGGAGTTTGGGCGGGCAAAAAGCCGTATAAACTTGAGATTCTGTTTGCTGTTTGCTCTATGTATTTAAACTTGTACCATTCATCAAACAGGAGATCTTTTGTTCCTCTAACCGTTTGATTAGTCATAGTGTGGTCTCTATACCTGCAATCTCTGGTATGTGGTAGCTCAGCATATTTTGCACTCCTTGCTTTAAAGTAATTGCAGCACTTGGGCATCCAGAGCAAGCTCCTTGCAACTCAACATAAACTATTCCATCTTTATAGCCACGAAATTTGATATCGCCACCATCTTGAGCAACTGCAGGTTTGATATGACTTTCCATCAATTCTTTTATTCTATTTACAATTTCTATATCATTTTTATCAAAAAATTCTTCATCTGGATCATTCACTTCTTCTTTATCTAGTGCTTTTCCACCAGAAGTAAAGTGATTCATGATTGTAGTTAAAACTTCTACTTTTAATATATCCCAATTAATTCCATCCAATTTTGTTACTGAAATAAAATCATGACCGAAAAATACTCTTACCACATGCTCTATTTGAAAAAGATTTGCTGCTAGTTTAGAATTTTTTATCTCATTCGCATTTGAAAAATCAGCAGTTTCTCCTTCGTTTAAAATTTCAAATCCAGGAAGGAATTTTAGCGTATTTGGGTTTGGTGTTTCTTCAATCTGGATGAACATGTTATTTACCATGACAATTATAATTGTTACTATTTAATCATAAAATGATAAAAAAATATACATGTCATTCATCTTTTTTCTTTTTTTAGTATTCATAGTAATTACATTTGTCTTGCCTAGCGTTGTTATATTTTTTCTTTTCCTGACAAAAAAAAATAATATGAGTTTCATGATGAACTCTATATTGAGTAAGTTTTTGAACGAATTTAGTAGCAGTAGAAGTTATACTGAAAATTACACTGGTGATAACATGTCCAAGGATGAAGCATTAAAGATACTGGGGCTGAATCCTGAGGCAAGTCAAAATGAAATCAATAAAGCATATCAAAATTTAATGAAATTAGTTCACCCAGATAAGGGAGGCTCGGAATATTTTGCGCAAAAGCTAAATGCGGCACGTGATAAATTGTTAAAAAAGTGATCTTAAAAAAAGTTTTCGTTTAACGAATTTCTTCCTTTGCTTTTTCTAAATACTCCAATATTGCTTCATGTAGTGCAGTCCATGTTATCTGTTCTTCCAGGGAAGGTATAAATTCTTGTCTCCAAGCATTCTTAAACTCCTGAAACCACTGTTTT
>NZ_JAPQLM010000107.1:0-2223 GCF_028981765.1 Wolbachia endosymbiont of Drosophila seguyi | reverse complement strand
TAGAAGGTTCAAGCATAGCTTTTGAATTAATAATAAAATGTTTCAATCAAGGAAATTTGTCTCAGTTAAAACCACTTCTCGATAAAGACTTATATGATAATTTTGCAGAGAAGATTAAACATCGTAAAGAGGTGCACGAGTCTATAATTGTTTCTATCGTTTCACAAAAGATTTTAGAAATAAAGCTAGTAAAAAACGCAGTGTTTATTGCAGTATATTTCCTTTCAGAGCAAATTAACTTCGTTAAGAACAATGAAGGAGATATAATATCAGGTAGTACATCCACTATTAATAAAGTTGAGGATGTATGGCAATTCAAAAAAAATGTTAATTCATCAGACCCAAGCTGGTTGCTTGTTTCTATTCACTATAAAAAGACAAGTAACGATAAGACAAATGATAAGTAAGATGAGTTTTATTTGAAATGGAAAGCAAGCTACGCGAAATAGTACTTGACACTGAAACGACAGGTCTTGACACTGAATCTGGTCATCGAATTATTGAAATAGGGTGTGTGGAATTAATTAACCGCATTCCAACAGGTAAAGTATTCCATCGGTACCTTAACCCAGAAAGAGATATACCTTATCACTCGTTTAAGATTCACGGTATTAGTGAAGAATTTTTAGAAGATAAACCATTATTTTCAGATGTTGCACTTGAATTTCTTGACTTTATATCTAATGATATTTTGGTAATTCACAACGCTGAATTCGATGTTAAGTTCCTTAACATGGAGTTAAGCAAGCTGAATGCTAGGTTAATTTCCTCAGACAGAGTGCTAGATACATTACCTCTTGCGAGGAAAAAATTCGCAGGATCACCTGCTTCTTTGAATGCATTATGTAAGCGTTTTGATATATCGCTAGAGAATAGAGAATTGCACGGAGCACTAGTTGATGCTCAATTGCTTGCAAAGGTATATGTTGAACTTACAGGAGGGTTACAAACCTTTCTGTTTGATAATGAATGCAATCAGGACAGTAACTCCACATTCGTTCAGCATAAAGTACGTAATCTAACTCCCAGAGAACATTTACCAAATAGTGAAGAAATTGATGAACATAAGAAACTGTTAGACAAAATTAACAATACACTTTGGAATAAATATATTGAATAGGTTAACCAATAAAGATACAATTCAATTTTACTGAGAGCATTCTAATGGTAAGGTTTATAAGATTATTATCTAATGTGCTAGCAGCATTAGCAGTTGTTTTTTTAGGTTATTGTTATTTCACTAAAAAAGGCATATTTGCCCCAGCAGCGATTCACAACGCAGAAGTTAAGATAGGCGGAGATTTTTCTTTAATTAATCAGGACGGACAGATCTTGCGCAGTAGTGATTTTAAAGATAAATACATGATGATTTTCTTTGGGTTTTCCTCATGCAAAAGAATTTGCCCTATGAACCTTGGAATAATTTCAGAAACACTTGCAAAGTTAGATGAGAAAACTAACAACAAGCTACAAACATTCTTCATCACAGTCGATCCTGAGCGCGATAGCACGGAAAGACTTAAAGAATTTCAGCAGCAATTTGACCACAGAATACAAATGTTAACTGGTGAAAGAGAAAAAATAGACGAAGTAATTGCAAAGTATAAAGTATATGCTAGCAAAGTTGGTGGAGAAGAAGAAATCAACCATTCTTCAATAATGTACCTTATTGGCCCTGGAGGAAAATATGTTACACACTTTGCAGCTGATTTAAATTCAGACGAAAGTCAATCTGATAAGATTTTGGCTGAGATAAGAAAATACGTAAACTGAATTATAGATTTTTCTGTTAATTAGTCGAGCATGCAACTGCATGAGCATTATGATTTGAGAGCAATCTCCATGGGAAGACACACACAACTGTACGAACGTTGTAGTTTGGGAGCAATTCCCACCAGTGGGGTGTCATCCCAGTGCCCAGACACTGGGATCCAGCTTCTATGCAACTTAATTAAAAACGTTTGTTTTAGCGTAAGACAACTACCTTTAGCTCATCAGCTCAGTTATAAGCAAAATTTCTGGATTCCAGTGGGCTTTGTTGCATCGCTACTTATGAAAGGCTAACTATAGTTAGGATTATAAGTAACCTATTGAAAATCTTGTTTTTTTGCAATCAATCTGATCAAATTTAAGAATAGTAATTTATTATTTACATTAATAAATTTAATTCTATTGAAAATAGCTAAAGCATTGAAATTCTTGAATTTTAGCCGGATTAGTGAG
>NZ_JAPQLM010000106.1:0-4880 GCF_028981765.1 Wolbachia endosymbiont of Drosophila seguyi | reverse complement strand
CCAGTGTCAAGCACTGGGATGACACCATTTGTTGTAAACTCACTTTTACTCTATGGTTATACTACCTTGCTGCTATTCTGAACGGATACAGTGGGCTTATTAAATTATAGAATTACTTTAGCTATAGAATAAAATCTAGTGTTACTTCACGCCAAATGTGGTGGTGCTGAGTAGGCAAGCCGGTCAATGGGCTACATTTATATACTGCACGCATTGCATTATCTGCTATCGACCTGAAAAGTGGATTATTTCGATAGGAATCACTGTCTGCTACATCCGCCATAATTATCTCGCCTTGACTGGATAACAATAAGTTAATTTTTATATTAAAATTTTCTTTGTAAGCTATGCTTTCAGGAATGCTCCAGCATTTTGTGAGCTTGTCTCTTATAGAGTTAATAATTTCTGTTACAACTAATTCATCCTTTTTGCTCTCAACGCTTTTTTCGTTTCCTATTTCATTTTTTGCCCCTCTAACATCCCTTCTTAGTTTTTTCTCTACACTTTTTTTTCTTTTTGGAATTGGAATGAATTCTTTACCCTCGTTAATAATGACTTCTTCTTGCATTTCGATAATTTGCCTCGGTTGTGCTACAACAGTGTGCTCAACTATTTCTTTTTTCCTTTGTGGTATAGGAACAGCTAACGTATCATTCGTTTGGGCTTTTGTTGAAGATAACGAAAAAAGCAAAAAACAACATAAAGACAAAAAAAGAATATAATTCGAATAGAAAAAACGCATATGTTAAGCAGCTTGTTTTACTGGTTTAAAGCTAATATTGCACGTAAAGTCAATATATTTTAGTTGATGGACGAGTTTGAAGTCAATAAGGAATCCCTTCAAAGCTGAAGGCAAGCGGAAGATTGTCTTCTCGACAGACAAAGGAATTGTATAATGGATTAAAAGGAACCGTATGACAAAAATTATAGCAAAAGAATATACAGAATTTTTAGAGCAATTGAAGGATCATATTGCAACAAACCGTTATAAAGCAGCACTTGCAGTAAATAGTAAGCTTATTTTGCTTTACCACCATATTGGTACAGAGATCCTAAAACGCCAAAAAGAACATACCTGGGGAGCTAAGGTAATTGATCAATTAAGTAAGGATTTGAGAAGTACATTTCCAGAAATGAAAGGCTTTAGCATGAGAAATCTGAAGTATATGCGTAAGTTTGCCGAAGAATATCCTGATGTTGAATTTGTGCAGGAGCCTCTTGCACAATTAACTTGGTATCACAATATCACTCTTTTGGAAAAAATAGAAAGTCATGAAATAAGATTATTTTATGTAAAAAAAGCTATTGAACATGGCTGGTCACGTAACATTATGGTGATGCAGATAGAACTTGGACTACATAAACGTCAAGGAAAAGCAATAACTAATTTTAAAGAAAAATTACCATCTCCACAATCCGATCTAGCACATTACACATTAAAAGATCCGTATATTTTTGATTTTTTAAGTATAGGTAAGGATGCTCATGAAAGAGAAGTAGAAAAAGGACTCGTAGGGCATATGGAAAAATTTCTGTTAGAACTCGGTGAAGGATTTGCATTTGTTGGTAGACAATTTCATTTAGATGTTGGTAATAAAGACTTTTATATTGATTTATTATTCTATCATTTAAAGTTACGTTGCTTCGTAGTGATTGAACTAAAAGATAAGGATTTTAAGCCGGAATATGCTGGTAAAATGAATTTTTATCTTTCTGCAGTTGATGATTTACTGAAGCACTCGACAGATCAACCTTCTATAGGGTTAATCTTATGTAAATCTAAAGACGATGTACTTGCTAAATATACACTCCGAGACATGAACAAGCCAATAGGGCTAGCAGAATATCGAATAACTGAAAATCTACCAGAGAACATAAAAACAGCTTTACCGACGATAGAAGAATTAGAAGCTGAATTATCCAAAATTTCAGACGAGGAAAAGTAATGTTACTAAAATCATTCAAACAATTATTTAGCAAATCAAAAGCTCAGTATGAAATGCATCAGGCTCAGGAAGAAGAGTGGCAGCCAATAACTTACTCTCTCATAGCCTTGAAACTTTGGAAGCAAACAGTAACGGAGTAAGTGATTTTTATGGATTACACGCTCTAGGTGCACTATCCTATATATCATACGGTCAATACACTCTAAATGAGATGGAAAGATGAAGGCATCATTATAGCTGCTAAAAAATACGGCGATAAAAACTTAATTCTTTCTCTGTTTACAAAAAATCATGGAAAGCGCAGGGGATTAACTAAGCTAACAAACAATAGCAATTATAAGTTTCAGATAAGTAATCTATTACATGCAGAATGGAGTGCTAAGTTACCTGAAAATCTAGGTTTTTTTAAGTGCGAATTAATCGAATCTCCATTCCATCATTTCTTTCAAGATAGGTTAAAAAGCATTACTATTGTTTCTTTCTCCTCTATTTTAGAAAAAGTGCTTCCAGAAAGTGAACCCTGTGCCATGCTGTATGACAATTTTCGATATTTCATCGATGTAATTAAACACAACAATCAGTCTTGGCAAAGCCATTATCTTAACTTAGAGCTTCTGCTTCTTACGCAATTGGGATTCAAGTTAGACTTATCCAAATGCGCTGTAACAGGTGTTAAGGAAAATTTACAATTTATTTCTCCAAAAACTGGTAGAGCAGTGTCAAAAAAAGTAGGAGATTATTATGCAGATAAACTCCTACCTTTTCCACAAATGTTACATGATGTATACAATAATAACCTACAAAACAGCTACTCATTCCAAGAATTTCAGTTAGGACTGAAAGTCACAGGATATTTTTTAAATAAGTATCTATTTTTGCAGTTAAACGTGAAATTTCCAGAGCTGAGAAACCTCATGTTGTCGCTTTAATCTTAGCAGTCCTACGTCATACCGCGATTCATTCGCGGTATCTCTTAGCATAGATCCAGCTAACAAGTAGCGGGATGACGAACTTATCGTCATGCCACCGCGAACCGTCATACCGTGATTTATTCACGGTATCTCTTAGCATAGATCCAGCTAACAAGCAGCGGGACGACGGTTGTCAGGGTGTCATCCCAGCGCCCCTATGATGTCATCCCAGTGCCCAGACACTGGGATCCAGAAAAGTTTGCTTGTGAACAAGCAAACTAGCATGGAAAGTGGTTACAACGTTTTCGATGAGATTATATGGAAAACTGGATTCCAGTGTCAAGCACTGGAATGACAAGGTATAAACCTTATCGTCATGCTGCCGCGAACCGTCATACCGCGATTCATTCGCGGTATCTCAGCATAGATTCCGCTAACTAGTAGCGGAATGACGGTTGTCGGCAAACTTAAGCCACTTTAGCTATAGCCAGTAACCACTCTATTTCTACCACTGTTTTTTGCTTTATATAAATATTTGTCGGCACGTACTATAAATTCTTTAATATTGTCAAGGTCAGATTCTTGCATTTCTGCAATTCCAATGCTCACAGTTACATCGTGGGTTGTATTTTTATCCGCAAGTATAAAAGGTTTTTTAGCAATAATTTTTCGTATTCTCTCCGCAATAGTATACGCATCTGATACATTGGTATCTGGCATTACAACAACAAACTCCTCACCACCAAACCTAGCTAGTAAATCTGTCACTCTGATATTTTCAGAAATTCTTTTCTGTATTTGCTTTAAAAGTTCATCCCCAGCACTATGCCCAAAACTGTCATTCACTATCTTAAAATAGTCTATATCAAGTATCATAAGAGACAACCTTCTATCCTTTTCCACAGAGTCCTTAACAATGTTTCTTAAGTGTGCATCAAAATATCTTCTATTATAACAGTTAGTTAATGGGTCCTTTATAGACATTTCCGCATTATTAAATAAATTCATTCTCAAGGCATCTTGATATCTTTTGCGTTTTACTTGCGAATTAACCCTTGCTATTAGCTCACCCTCATCCAAAGGTACTGTTAAATAATCATTAGCACCTACATCAAGTGCTTTTACTAAATTGTTTTTATCATAATCCTCAGAAAGAATCAGAATTGGTGTATAACGTGTTTCCACCTTACTACGAAACTCAGAACACAAACGCAAGCCGTCAGTTTTTGAAAATTGCATATCAGAAATGATCAGGTCGTAACCATTCTCAATACCAACCTTCAATGCTTCCATTGGATCACTCAGTATTTTAATTGACCTAAAGCGTTGCTTTAATATATCATATATCTGCTCTGCTTGATGAACATCCTCATCTATAACAAGTACGTTAGCATCAAAAATCTGATTGGAATAATCCATAATACTGTTTCCTGCGACTCCACCAATCTCAGCGTTAGTTTCTCCTCTCAAACGCAATTCATCGATAATCATCTTTAAGCGTGTGAGAGACTTAATTCGTGAAGATAAAGCAGTTTCGTTTATTGGTTTAGTCAGAAAATCATCCGCGCCAGCATTAATACCTTGCACTCTATCATGAGTATCATGCAGCGCAGTTACCATAATTATTGGAATATGGGTTGTCAAGGGATCACTCTTTAGCTCCTTACAAACTTCAAAGCCATTCATCTTTGGCATCATGATATCAAGTAATATAATATCAGGCTGCTGCTTTGCTACTAAATCTATAGCTTCTTCACCATCATGAGCTACGATAACCGTATAGTACTCTGCTTTTAGTCGAGCTTCTAAAAGCTTGACATTAGATAGTACATCATCTACTACCAGAATCTTCGCTGTCATTATCTTTAGATGTATTATCTATATCGTAAGTAGGATAAAGCTTACCATTTTTACCAACTATGTAATTTACTTTCTCAGTATTACACTCTTTATATAAGTCTTCAATTCCGGCATCCTTCAATAACCTTCTGGCTTTTAACCTTACAATTGTAAAATACCTATA
>NZ_JAPQLM010000105.1:0-3243 GCF_028981765.1 Wolbachia endosymbiont of Drosophila seguyi | reverse complement strand
TTGAAAGTATAATGTAAGTAATTAGCCAACCACGGGGCTTCTTTTGCCTTTTTTTTCATTTGGTAAATTTTTTAATATTTATACGGAAGGTAGCGCGTGACGCTGGAACCCCCAAAAAAGGATGATGTCATCCCAGTGCTCCTTTTTTTGTCATCCGAGTAGCTGACACTGTCCTCCTTTGTCATCCCAGTGCCCAGACACTGGGATCCAGCATTTCACGCAATCTCATCAAGAACGTTGTATTTTACATAACACTTTTATGCTTACCAACTTAATAAAATTCCTGGATCCCAGTGTCAGCTACTCGGATGACAAAAAAAGGAGCACTGGGATGACAGGAGAGGGAGGCTACTTGGATGACATCATAGGGGCACTGGGATGACACCATTCTTTTTCCTGGATCCAAATAGTCAAGGCACTGGAATGACAAAAAAAGGAGGCACTGGAACGACAAAGTGGAGTGTCTGCTTCTGTCATCCTATGATAGCTAAAAAGACCTGGTCACGCGCTGGAATGACACCGAAGGGGCTACTGCCCTCTTGGATGGAGACCAGTGTCAGCTACTTAGATGATACCTTTTTTCTACTTAGTTTAGGTTATGCAGAAGTCTAATACAATTATAGAACAAGCTTAAAAATTCTGGTAAAGTAGTTTTATTTACAAAGAAAGAATATGCTACTTGAAATTGAAAAGCGCAGCATAACAAATGCATTGTGGAAGTTGCAAGAAGCAGATCAAAGGCAAATCTTAACTCTTACACAGAGATTTGAGTTACCAGAAATATTAGCAAGAATATTGGTTACTCGTGGTGTTAACATAGAAAATGCAAGCGACTTCTTATATCCACTAATCAGATCGCTATTACCAGATCCCTTTCACCTTCTTGATATGGATAAAGCTGTTTCTCGTATAATACGGGCAATAAAAAATGATGAAAACCTTGCAATATTTGGTGACTATGATGTTGATGGTGCAACGTCGTCAGCATTGATTAACAGGTACCTGAGAGCAATCGATATACACTCTATAATCTACATTCCAGATCGTGTTGATGAGGGTTATGGATTAAACACAGATGCTTTATTACAACTTAAAAAGAATGGAATTGATTTATGTATTTCCGTTGATTGTGGTACGCTTGCATATCAACCAATAGAAGATGCAAAGGCTTTTGGTCTTGATATTATAGTTGTTGACCATCACCTTGGTACGGAAAAATTACCAAGCGCCGTAGCAGTTGTGAATCCAAACCGCCTTGATGAGAGCTCTCCTTATAATAACCTAGCAGCAGTTGGAGTGTCATTTCTGCTAATTGTTGCTCTTAATAAAAGCCTACGTGAGCAAGGATTTTTTACCAACAAAAAAGAACCAGATTTATTTGATCTGTTGGATTTGGTTGCCCTAGGAACTGTCTGTGATGTTATGCAGATCACAGGCCTCAATAGAGCACTTGTCTCACAAGGATTAAAAGTTATGTCAACAAGAAAAAACGTTGGCTTGCGTGTTTTATTTGATGCTTTGGGAATCCTTGAAAAACCAAGTGTTTCTCGATTAGGGTTTAGTATTGGGCCATGCATAAATGCTGGAGGAAGAATTGGAGAAGCATCGCTTGGTGCAAGGTTGCTTTCCACCGATGATGATGAAGAGGCACATTCAATCGCGCTAAAATTAATAGATTTGAATAATGCAAGAAAAGTGTTAGAAAATGAGGCTCTCTTGGAAGCTACAGCACAAGCGGAAAAGTCTGCCCAATCAGGTGCGAATTTTATAATGATAAGTGGCAATTGGCACCAGGGAATAATTGGTATAATTGCATCAAGGCTAAAGGAGCAGTTTCACTTGCCAACAGTAGTGATATCTTTAAATAATGGAATAGGAAAAGCAAGCTGTAGATCAATTTTGGGAGTTGATATCGGTGCTGCAGTCCTTTCCGCAAAGTTTATAAATTTGATTATTGAAGGTGGTGGCCATAGTATGGCGGCAGGATTTTCAATTAAAGAAGACAAAATAAATGATTTGCATGATTTTTTTACTGAAAGATTTTCAAACTCTATAAATGAGAAAACTTTAAAAGCTGATAGTATAGTAACTGCTAAAGCAATAAACTTATCTCTGTGGAACCAACTGCAACGCTTGGGACCATTTGGAGTTGGAAATCCTGAACCAAGGTTTATTATCCAAGGAGCAAAGATAAGAAAGCCTGAAGTTATAGGAGTTGACCATATAAAATGTTTTATTGCTGATGATAATGTTATGGTAAGAGCTATTGCATTTCGTTCTGCAAATACTCATCTTGGCTCTGCTATCATGCAGGGTAATGTTAAAGCTATTTTGGGTAAAATCTCTATGAATTACTGGAATGGCAATGAATTTGTACAATTTTTAATAGAAGATGTATTGACCATAAGTTGAGTGTATCTGTTCAGCAGAGTGGCAAAATAGGTAGACAAGATAAACCAAAAAATCGAGAAAAAGTGAGTTTACAACAACTGGTGTCATGAAATTATCTGACACTGATTTCCATCCAAGAGGGTGTCATTCCAGTGCTCCTATAATGTCATCCCAGTGCGTGACACTGGGATGACACCCTACTTAACCGTCATACCGCGATTCATTCGCGGTATCTCTTAGCCGCTAACAAGTAGCGGGATGACGAGCTTATCGTCATGCCACTGCGAACCGTCATACCGCCGCGAACCGTCATACCGCCGCGAACCGTCATACCGCGATTCATTCGCGGCATCTCTAGATCCCGCTAACAAGCAGTGGGATGACGAGCTTATCGTCACGCCGCCACGAACCGTCATACCGCGATTCATTCGCGGTATCTCTAGATCCCGCTAACAAGCAGCGGAATGACGAGCTTATCGTCACGCCGCCACGAACCGTCATACCGCCGCGGCGCTAACAAGAGATCCCGCTAACAAGCAGCGGGATGACGGTTGTCGTTTAGCCATAAACATTAAAAAATTTACCAAATGAAAAAAAAGGCAAAAGAAACCCTAGTCATTGTCTATTTTCAGTATTGGCGTTTTTAAGTCTTAAACACTGCAATTTAGCTGCTTTTGAATGCAACTAACCTACGCTGCAAATGTTTAAGAAATTTACTAAGCAGAAAAAAAGGCAAAAGAAACCCCGTGTTAGCTAGTTGTCACTCTCTAATCCTGCAAATTGGCGTACTATACTGTCTTAAACGACTTATAAGCGCGTTTCAGCTTATATAGGTAAAAACCCAGAAATGTT
>NZ_JAPQLM010000104.1:0-4078 GCF_028981765.1 Wolbachia endosymbiont of Drosophila seguyi | reverse complement strand
CAGGAGAAGGAAGCACTGGGATGACAGGAGAAGGAAGCACTGGGATGACAGGAGAAGGAAGCACTGGGATTGGGATGGAAAAGGCTATTTGTGTGATGCCAATGAGTGATAGAAAGTTCTGCAAGAAGTCATTAATTGCAAAAATTTAATATAAATTATAAAATAAATCCACTGAATAAAAAATATATGCTAATTAGTACAACATCAGAACTGGAGAATACATGTGAAGAGTTAATAGCAAAAAAGCCGAAATTTATAGCAGTTGACACGGAGTTCATTAGAAATAATTTAATCTACTACCCAAAATTATCGTTAATTCAAATTTCTTACGGAGAGAAGAGTTTTATTGTAGACGCATTAGTGCCAGAAATTGATTTATCATTCATTAAGAAAATAATGCTAAATCAGGGGATAACCAAAGTGTTTCATAGCTGCCGGCAGGATATAGAATCCTTACTCACTGTGTTTAAATGTATTCCCACTCCCATTTTTGATACCCAAGTTGCTGCTATGTTTTGTCATTATTATCATGACTTTATTGGTTACTCAAAAGTAGTGGAGCAATATCAAGGAATAGCACTGGATAAAATTAAAGCTAAAAATTCAGATTGGTTAAGGCGTCCGTTGTCCGAAGATCAGTTAGATTATGCAGTAAACGACGTGGTACACCTATATGACCTATACCAAATATTGTGCAATAAACTTGAAGAAAATAATAGGATGGGTTGGTTTCAAGAAGAGATGGAATCAATAGTTGATATAAATAAGTATTTACATAGCCCAAAAGATGCATGGAAGAGGATTAAATTTAATTATGAAGTAAATCCAAGATTGATACTAACTGTTAAAGCAGTTAGTGAGTGGCAAGAAACCTTAGCACAGCGCTATAATATGAACCGTAATAAAATAATCAATAATGCTGTAATAGCTGATTTTATTGAAAAAAATGTAGAGCATGTTGATGAGATTTTAGATGATCTCAAGAGGAATACAAAAAATATAAAAGATGCGGATTTACTAGAGTTTGTGAATATTTTTAATGAAAATGAGAGAAATTGGATGCAGCAAAACAACACCTTATCGAGTAATTATGACAAATCTGTACTTGATATACTCTCAATTATTTTAGATAGTAAATGTAAAGAAAGTAACATATCAAGGAAATTAGTTTCTTCAAAAGATGAGTTAACCGGGTCAATATCTGGACAGACAGATAAATTATTCAAGGGATGGAGATATGATTTTTTTGGCAGGTCAGTTGAATCATTTTTGAACACAAGCTCAAAATTTGAGATTTCAGCAGTGAAATCCGCAAATAATATAACCAAAATTCAGAGTAATTTAGTGGAGAATAACTGTTGCTAAAGTAACTTAGATTTATCGACAATCGTCATCCCGCTACGTGTTAGTGGCTAAGAGATACCGCGGCGGTATGACGGTTAAGTAGGGTGTTATCCAAGTAGCCCTGACTACTTGGATCCAGGAAAATTGATTGTGCACTATACAACATAAAAGCTAGATTCCAGACTGGAATAACACCACCTACAAATTGCAATGTTCGTATAGTTATGTGCTTGACACTGAGATCTAGAAAATCTAGTTAATATATATAGAGAAACCTTAGCTATAGTTTCAAAAGAAGTCGAATGTATTTTGTTATATGATTATAAGTCTAACAGGCGGAATTGGGGTAGGAAAGAGCTTTGTAGCTAATTGCTTTCAAGAGTTTGGTGCTGTTGTATTTGATGCTGATTCTGTTGTACACCAACTTTATGAAGTGGATAAAAGCATAATAAGTTATGCAGAGAAAAATTTTCCTGGAGTGGTAGTAAATGGTGAAATAGATAGAACAGTACTGTCTAAATATTTCTTAGCCTACGATGAAAATTGGAAACAATTTCAATCTTTGGTTCACTCTGCTGTGCTGCGTGAATTAGAATTTTTTATTGCCAAGGAAAAAAAGATCGATAGAAAACTTTTAGTTTTAGATGTGCCACTTCTATTAGAAACAAAATTTTATTTATATTGCGACCTTATTGTTTTTGTTCATGCAGATAGCGTTGTGCAAGCTCAAAGACTTAACGAACGCAACATAGATAAAGAAAAGCTTAATCTAATCTCCGATGTTCAGTTATCTATTGAGGAGAAAAGGAAGATGAGTGACTTTATTATCGATACCAGTGTAAGCAAAGAGTATGTTTTTTCTCAAGTAAAAGATATAGTGGATTCATTAAACCTAAACACGTAGCTCTACGTCATACCGCCGCGGTATCTCTAGATCCCGCTAACAAGCGGCGGGATGACGGTTGTCAGGATCCCAGCAGCCTCCCTCCCCTGTCATCCAAGTAGCCCCCTATGGTGTCATCCAAGTAGCCCAGACTACTTGGATCCAGGAAAATTGATTGTGCACTATAGCAACATTTTTGATCAAAAACTGGATTCCAGTGTCAAGCACTGGAATGACACCCTTCCGATGGGAACTGCTCTCAAACTACAACAGCATGAGTAGCTACAGAAGCTTTAATGATACAAGAAAAAATAAACAGCTATCATTTTTTTAGTAATTAAGTAAAATAGAGTGAAAGATTGCGAGGAAGTTTTGAAAAATAAGATAAAAAAGATAGTAATTTCAGGAAAGGAAGTGTGGCCAATCATCGAAGGTGGTAAAGGCATTGCAGTTAGTGATGGGAGATCAAGCGGAGCATTTGCTGCAGCAGATGCTGTGGGTACATTTTCTGGTGCAAATGCTAAGCTTATTGATGATAATGGCGAGTTAGTGCCACTAATTTATAAAGGCAAAACAAGAAATGAAAAGCATAGTGAATTGATTGAGTATAGTATTGAAGCTGGAATTAGTCAGGCAAGAATAGCAAATGAAATATCAAAAGGTCATGGAAGAATACACATGAATGTACTTTGGGAGATGGGAGCAGCAGAACGCGTACTTCATGGCATATTAGAAGGAGCGAAAGGTTTGATTCATGGTATTACCTGCGGTGCTGGTATGCCTTATAGGCTTGGAGAAATTGCAGCTAAATATCAGGTTTATTATTACCCTATTATCTCATCGGTGCGTGCTTTTAAAGCATTATGGAAGCGTGCTTACCAAAGAATATCTTCCTATTTGCTTGGTGGAGTAGTGTATGAAGATCCATGGCTTGCTGGAGGGCACAATGGACTGAGTAACAGTGAAGACCCAGAGCTACCACAGGCTCCATTTGAAAGAGTTGCAGAGCTTAGATCTTTCATGAACGAGATCGGTCTTTCAGAAACACCAATTGTTATGGCAGGAGGAGTGTGGCATTTGAAAGATTGGGAACATTGGTTTGACAATCTGCAAATTGGACCAATAGCTTTTCAGTTTGGCACTCGTCCACTTTTGACGAAAGAAAGCCCAATTTCTGCAGAGTGGAAAAAGAAGCTACTCACTTTAGAAGAAGGTGATGTATTTTTAAATAAATTCAGTCCAACAGGGTTTTACTCATCTGCGGTGAGGAATAATTTTATACGTGAGTTACAGGAACGAAAATTACATCAAGTAAATTTTTCAGAAAATGCCAGCGAAGAATCCAATAGTGAATTTGCAATGGGTAGCAGAGGTAGGAAGATCTACCTTACTGCAAAAGACAAAGAACTGGCAAATACATGGACTAAAGCAGGGTACACAGAAGCAATGAAAACCCCAGATTCAACTGTTATTTTTGTGACGCCAGATAAATTTAAACAAATAAGAGAAGATCAAATCAATTGTATGGGATGTTTGAGCCATTGTTTGTTTAGCAATTGGAAAGATCATGGTGACCATTCAACAGGACGAAAGCCAGATCCGCGTAGTTTTTGCATACAAAAAACACTGCAAAACGTTATACACGATGGTGATATTGAGAACGAACTCATGTTTTCCGGGCACAATGTGTACAAATTTAAGCAAGATCCATTTTATGAGAATGGCTACGTACCGGCAGTAAAAGAACTGGTGGAAAGGATATTGACTGGGTATTGAGTCAGTGACCTTACCCAGAAAAAGTGGAGAGAAAGTGTGGAATGTTTTTTACAAAAAGAATGATGCATCAAATTG
>NZ_JAPQLM010000103.1:0-9299 GCF_028981765.1 Wolbachia endosymbiont of Drosophila seguyi | reverse complement strand
TTTTAAAGCGGATAATAACCCCAGGGCTTCTTTTGCCTTTTTTTTCATTTGGTAAATTTCTTAATATTTACAGCTAAACAACAACCGTCATCCCTAAGTATCCCGCTGCTTGTTAGCGGCTGAGATACCGCGAATGAATCGCGGTATGACGGTTCGCGGCAGGATGACGATAAGCTCGTCATCCCACTACTTGTTAGCGGCTAAGAGATACCGCAGCGGTATAGCTATAGGATGACAAAAAAAGGGCACTGTGACGAACTTAAATCACAATTATCAGTTAATGCGGCATTATAAAAAACGCCAAACTTTTTTCTGCTTTTATGCAAGAAGTCTAGTCCATATATTCCTCCCACTTCTCCGCGACTTTCCTTACTATTTCCTCACTCATCTCAATTTTCTTTCCCCACTCTCGTTTGGTTTCAGGCGGGATTTTATTTGTCGCATCAAATCCCATCTTACCTCCAAGTCCACTTTCAGGGGAAGCAAAGTCTAAATAATCAATAGGTGCATTTTCTATCATGATTGTATCACGCACAGGGTCCATCCTTGTTGACATTGCCCACATCACTTCCTTCCAATCACGTACATTTATATCATCATCAACAACGATAATAAACTTCGTGTATAAAAATTGCTTTAGAAAGGAAAGTATGCCCATAACAATTCTTTTTGCCTGCCCTGGATAGGATTTTTTTATCGACACTACCGCTATTCTATATGAGCAACCTTCCGGTGGCAGATAAAAGTCCACTATCTCTGGAAATTGATTGATAAGAATGGGCACAAAAATTTCGTTGAGTGCTTCACCAAGAATCGATGGTTCATCAGGTGG
The DNA here is from genome assembly GCF_028981765.1 of Wolbachia endosymbiont of Drosophila seguyi. NCBI lineage: Bacteria > Pseudomonadati > Pseudomonadota > Alphaproteobacteria > Rickettsiales > Anaplasmataceae > Wolbachia > Wolbachia endosymbiont of Drosophila seguyi. The sequence continues at coordinate 8,467 of NZ_JAPQLM010000103.1, read as the reverse complement.
CTTGCCAGTGAAAGTGCTGAGATAAATTGGATTTTTGCGCATAGTAATTGCAGTAATATTAAATTCAGGAAATTGCTCAACAGAATTATAGTAGCCAGTGTGGTCTCCGTATGGCCCTTCGTCTTGATAGCTATCCAAACTCACATAGCCTTCCAGAACGATTTCTGCGTGAGCTGGCACTTGAAGTGGAATAGTCTTACAATTTACAAGCTCAAGCGGCTTCTTTCGCAGTAGTCCAGCAAATTGGTATTCTGACAATGTTTCTGGCACTGGAGTTACCGCAGCAATAATCGTTGCAGGATCACTACCGATCACAGCAGCAGCAGGAAATTTCATATCTCTGCCTTCTTCCTTCCAACGCTTATGGTGAGTTGCGCCACCTCTTTGTGCAAGCCAACGCATTAGTGTTGTTTTTTTATCTATAACCTGCATACGATATATTCCAAGATTAAAATTATCTTGCTTTTCTTTCGTGGGTCCTTTTGTTACCACAATCGGCCAGGTGATAAGTGGTGCAGGTTCATTTGGCCAGCATGTTTGAATGGGCAGTAGACTTAGGTCCACTTCATCTCCGGTTAGCACTACCTCTTGACATGGAGCCTTGCTCACGACTTTACTTCGCATCGATAACACGACTTTCAACAAAGGAAACATTTTTATAGCATCCTTAAAGTTTTTTGGCGGCTCAGGTGATTGCAAAAATGCTAAAAGTTTACCAAGATCTCTTAGTTCATCAGGATTTATGTTCAACCCCAATGCAATCCTCTTAATAGTACCAAATAAATTCACCAAAACTGGAATCGAATTTTTGCCATTTTCTGTGATAACATTTTCAAAAATGATCGCTGGCCCTTTGCTTGACAAAACTCTGCGATGAATTTCTGTCATTTCAAGAACTGTTGAAACTTCCTCCTTAATCCTAATCAGATCTTTTTTTTCTTCTAAGGCTTTGATGAAGTCGCGTAAGTTGTTGTACATATTCCAGTTTTTAAAATTTTAAGTTTATATCTAGTTTTCAAGCACTTTATTGAAATTTGACCTATGCACTGTCTAGCGAGCTTTCAGTTAATTTGAGATCAAATCTTCATATTGCTTACTAAGTTTGTATTTCCTTCCTCTATTGGAAAAATCTACAATCTTGATAAACCCCATTTCCACCCACTTTTTACAAAGTTGCGCACTGGTACGAGGCTTAAAATTAAATAGTTCGCCAACCTGACTAGCTGTAATAGCGGAAAACTCCTGGAAGAGCTCAAGAGCTTTGCGTTGTTTAGGATCAAGCTTACGTATAAGATCAGTCTGATCAGTGTGGTATTCTTCTTCATTTATACGTTGTAAAACGTTCTCAAATGAATTTGCCATACCTTCTACGAAATACTCCACCCACTTAGTGATATCTGCTTCAGCTCGTCCCATATAATAATTGTGCGATGGACCTACACTGATTGCCTCATAATAAGCTCCTAGATTCTTAGCATAATATTCTTCCAATGAATAAAGTCCTTTTAGGTCATACCCACCAAGGTGTAAAATTAATGTAGTCAACAATCTTGCAGTACGACCATTACCGTCATAGTAAGGGTGAATTGTTACAAATTGATAATGCGCAATACCTGCAATAATTGGGCAAGGCACTTGCTCACTGTTACGAATCCAATCAATCATACTGCTCATGAGCTTTGGTACATCCTTTGCTTCAGGTGGCATATAAATTATTGCACGTGTAAGACTATCGCGGATAACATTTTGACCATCACGATAAGGTGTTGATTTTATTTTAGATTTTCCACTTGCTATTACTAGAGCATGTAGTGTTTGAACAGCTTTCTCAGTAATGGGTATTCTCCTTGCTGCCCATTGTTCAACTTGAGTTAAAGCTGCATAATATCCTTTAACCTCATTTTCATCTCTCCTATATTTTGGAAAGTGGCTTTTACCACTTAAAACCTCTTCAATCTGTTTAGGTTCAAGTCGATTTCCTTCAATCATAGTAGAATAGTGTGTGGTATAAAGCCGTGCAGTTTCACGAAGAGACAAAAGCATTGATACAGTGAGCGGCAAATGTAACACTTTTTCTTTTGCTGCTTCAATCCTTATAAGACAACTAGCAATTTTAGAAGTAATCGTATAATTTGGCATCGGCATAATATCTGCATTACATTACTTCTATATTATGCTGATAAAATGCAGATAATACAACATTTACACGACGCCGACCATAAACAGCAATAAATTCGGCTGATTGAGAAAGAAGTTTGTCTTGTAGAATAGCTATTTCTTTTTCTCTACCAATTATTGGCTCGTTCATATGTTTATTCCGCGGGAAATTATACACAGCGGAAACAACTTAAATCTACGCTCCGCGCGCCTCTGCTACCAAGTCTTCTGATGAACTTTGTGGTAATGTGCTTGAGTTTTATTGTGTAAAGTTTGCATTTGAGGCAAAACTGGTTATAAAATACACTTGATATAAATGTTTTTATATATTAACATTAGATGCTTCTTTTAATATATAGATAAATGTGTACTAAAAGTTTTATATTGTAGGTTTTTAAATAAATTGTATGTCTAGAATATCGTTTTTATTAATTTTAATAATAGCAATAGCAAGCTTGCCGATAATAAACAATTGGCTTTCAAATCGCAGCCAAATGCTAAACGATGATTATATAGGTGAGAAATTAGATAATTATATAAGCAGAAATTTTGATAAGATCGTAAAAACTCTCAAAGAGGAGTCGATTAAAAGTAGTTACGCTGCTCGAGATAATGTAACCAAAAGTAAAATTTCACAATACAAGGATCAAATATTTGACCTTACTTATCCTTACTCCGGAAATGAAAATAGTAGTGTTATAGCTGTAGGCTTCCTTGACTATTCTTGTGGACATTGCAAAGCTATAAAGAATGATATAAAGCAGTTAATTAACGACGGCAAAATTAAGTATATCTTTAGGGATGCTCCAATACTTGGTAACGCTTCTTTAAAGGCAGCAAAAAGTGCTTTAGCTGTCTATTTTCTCGATAAAGAAAAATATTTCGATTTTCACCATGCTGCTTTAAGTCACAAAGGAGAATTTTCAGACGAAAGCATATTGGATATAGTGAAAAACATAGGGATTGATGAGGACGATTTTAATGATTCCATAAAAGATAACGCGGACAAAATTGAGCAAATGATAAACAACAGTAGGCTTCTAGTAAGAGATTTGGGAGTAGGTGGTACACCTTTTTTAATAATTGGAGATAGCCTGTTTGTAGGAGCAACTGATTTGAATGTATTACGCAAAAAAGTAGATGAATTAAGTCACAAGCAAGGCTAGTTACAGTTTGCCATAAAATTTTATTTTTTTGCTTGACAACTCAAATGAACCTGAGTATAGTAATTGTGGGTGTGGCAGCAGTTTAACTCAGTAGTCTCATCCACTTTCCATAGCGTCATTTACTATGTGAAACGCTTTCAAATTACAACATTTTCTTCAACCAAACTATTTTACTTTCACAGGAGGACATATGTCATTCACAGAAATTAGATTTCCAGAAAATATATCTTATGGTTCCACTGGAGGACCGGAATTTTCCACTGACGTTGTAACAACTCACAATGGTTGTGAACAGCGCAACATCAATTGGTCTCATGCACGCACTAGATACAACATAGCTTACGGGGTCAGATCAAACGAGCAGCTACTAGAACTAATAACATTTTTTCATGCACGAAAAGGTAAAGCAATAGGGTTTCGTTTTAAGGATTGGTCGGATTTTATAGCCATCAACCAAGAGATTGGTATAGGAGATAACAAAAAAACGACTTTTCAGCTAATCAAAACTTATGTAAGTGGGGAAGATAAGCATATACGTATGATCAAAAAGCCAGTGCATGGGACAGTAAAGATTTATTTAAATGGTAAAGAAGAGAGTGAATATTCAGTAAATTATTCAACGGGAGAAATAACATTCATGAAACCGCCAGTAAAAGATGCAATAATCACTGCGAGCTTCGAATTTGATGTGCTCGTGCGCTTTGATACAGATTACTTAAACGCTTCTATCGATGACTATGGAAGCAATAGCTGGAATAATATCCCCTTGGTGGAAGTGAAATTTTAGTTATAAGCGAGCATAGATCCACATCATAGTAGGGCTACTAGTCTACCATAAATTGAAAAATTAAGCACCACTGAGGCTCTATACCTAAATGAGCCTCAGTATATGCAATTATTTTAAACTTTATCACCAGCTATATACTACAATGTTGCTGAGCTTTGCTAACATTTACACTTGAAGCTTGGGGAGATTCTAACTCAGTGCTTTTTTCTTCCTGCAAAATAGAAAGCTTCAACAACTCCTTTAGAGTTGATTTTGCAAGTGTTGTATCATCTTTGTTTAAGATGTAGTCTAGCATGCCGTTTTTCTGTAAGAGATTAACAAAATATCTATCTTCCTCATTAAGAACCTCTATCTTGTTAATACAAGATAATACTAAATCCGAATTCTTTGTTGCTAAAATTCCATTCAAAAAGATATCTAATTTTGTTTTATCTTCAGTTAAGTCTTCAGCTAACCTATTTCTGATATTCTCATTGTCAAACACAATGTACTCGAGGTACGAGGAAGGCTCAATAAGTATAAAGTCCTCTAAAGGCACTAGTTCTGGATAGGTGCCAGCGTAATCAAGTATGCCACACTCAGTAATACACCCTCCTTTTCTTATAACACAGCAATTGAGACGACCATGATACATTGATAACAAAGAAAAAAGACGTATTATACTTGTACCTCTATCTTTCATTTCCTCGAAAAGCTTCCTATCATTTATTAATTTGTGCAAAATGTAATCCATAGCAGGACCTGATTTGCGGAAACGAAACATATTATTCTCTTCAAAAATGGCCTCAGCTAATTCGATAGATTCTTTATCCTCATCTACAAAAGCTTTTTCATTTCTATTTAACTGTATGATCTCAGCTTTGCTATCTCTGCGTAGACCAGTTCTCCTTATTAACATCTCAAATATTTTTGTATTCATATATATCCTATATTAATTAAAGTAAATATTAATAATGTTTACTTTTTAAATAAAAATAAATGAAAATTTTAATAAAAATTAAATTTTTTTTAATAGAATAAAAATCTTTTATATTTGCTTGAGTACCAAAAGGGCTTTATTGGTGTAATGCGTTTTCTATTGCGCCTGGCTGCAGTGCCCAGCGTCAAGATCTGATGAACAATGTTCGCTTGCCAGCTTTCGCTTCAATATTTGCACAATTGTGCTAGATCCCCTGCATAACCTGCTTTAAAATCTCCTCCTGCTGCTGAGTGTGAACACTAACATAACCACATGCAGGAGATGCAGCAGCAGGTCTTGCGATACACTTAGGTCTTTTTGCTTGGATATCGAGATTAGATAACACTTCTTCTATCAATGGGTTGACAAAAAACCATCCTCCCATATTTTTTGGTTCTTCTTGACACCATATAATTTCAGCGTTTTTGTACTTTTCAAGTTCATTACTTAGTTTATCTGCAGGAAAAGGATAGAATTGCTCCAAACGTATTACTGCTATATCGTTTATTTTTTGTGCTTCACATATGTCGTAATAAACTTTACCACTGCATATTACAACTTTACGTATTTTATCATTCGAAACTAAACCTGTTCTACATTCTGGAATTACTGTGAGGAATTTTCCTTCAAAATCAGATAGGTTAGATACTGCTCTTTTGTGGCGCAGTAGCGATTTAGGTGTAAACACTACCAGAGGCTTACGAAAGTCTCTATGCATTTGTCTGCGTAAGACATGGAAGTAATTCGCCGGAGTGGAACAATTAACTACCTGCATACTATCCTCTGCGCACAGTTGCAAAAATCTCTCTATACGTGCGGAGCTATGCTCAGGTCCCTGTCCTTCATAACCATGAGGCAGCAATAAAACTAGACCGCTTGATCGCAACCACTTTGTTTCTGCAGATGCGATAAACTGGTCGATCATAATTTGCGCACCGTTTGCAAAATCACCAAATTGTCCTTCCCAGAGCACCAGTGAATACGGAGAATCAAGACTATATCCATATTCAAAGCCCATTACAGCATACTCAGATAGTGCGCTATCTATGACCTCAAAGTGAGCTTGCTTTTCATTTATATTGTTTAGCGGAATAAATGCTTCTTCCGTTACCTGATCAACAAGCCTTGAATGACGGTGCGAGAAAGTTCCACGACCAGAGTCTTGTCCTGATAAACGCACTCCTATTCTTTCTGTGAGCAGTGATGCAAACGCAAGACTTTCGGCAGTTGCCCAGTCTATATTACTACCAAAATTTATGCTGTCTATTCTGCCATCGAGTATTTTTCTAACCTTATTGTTAATGTTAAAGTTACTTGGGATATTGCTATTTATACGCACACCTAATTTTTTCAGCTCATCTGGCGGAACACCAGAATCCGTGTAGTATTCGCTCAAATCGTTCAGCTTTGCTCTTCTTAATTTTGACCACACTCCACCGAACCAGTCAGCTTTTTTTGGAGTGTAAGCCGCTGATTCAGCAAGACTTTTATCTAATTTTGCCCTGAATTCACTGCGCAATTTATTTACTTCATCGCCATCTAATACTTTCTCTGCAGTCAATTTTTCTCCATACAATGTTCCAGGAGTTTTATGCTTTGATATCGCCTTATACATAAGTGGCTGAGTGAAATTCGGTTCATCACCTTCATTATGGCCATATTTGCGGTAGCACATTATGTCAATTACTACGTCCTTTTTAAATTTCTGCCTATATTCCATCGCCAGACTTGTAGCAAAACTCACAGCTTCCGGGTTATCTCCATTGACGTGAAACACTGGAGCTTCTATTGATTTTGCTATATCAGTGCAATAAAAAGAGGATCGTGCGCAACATGGGTTAGCAGTAAAACCAACTTGGTTATTAATGACAATGTGCACAATGCCATCCACTTTATAGCCTTCAATATTGCTTAAGGTTAAAGTTTCAGCAACCACTCCTTGACCGATGAAAGCCGCATCACCATGAATTGATATGCCAAGCACAGATCTTATATTCTGTTTTGCTCTTATTCTTCCAGCCAAAACCGGATTTACCGCTTCAAGGTGAGATGGATTAGGGCATAAACTTAAATGTATTTTTTTGCCACCTGAAAGTGCTCGATCAGAAGAGTAACCAAGGTGATATTTAACATCACCGGACACCTCAAGACCACTTGGGTATGCAAGATTGCCTTGAAATTCAGACAGCATTGCCGCATATTCTTTCCCCATCACTTTGGTTAGAACATTGAGTCGTCCGCGGTGAGCCATGCCAAGGACTATTTCTTCAATACCAAAAACCGTAGAATCACTAATGATTTTTTCAATTGCAACGATAGCTGATTCTCCACCTTCAATAGAAAAGCGTTTATATCCAGGAAATTTCATATGGAGAAATTGCTCGAACATCTCAGATTCGATCAAGTGCCTCAGTATTTCCTTTTTATCTTGTGAACTCAGCGTATAGGTTTGATTTTCGATCTTTTCCTGCAGCCACATCCTCTCCTCATAAGAGGAGATATGCATAAATTCAAAACCGATGTTCTTGCAGTAAATATCTCTATAGATTCCAGCGTCACTTGCCGGATATAGATTCGAATATTTCTGATAATCTACTTCCTTATTCACATTGGGTAATAACGGATTAAGATCCGCAAAAAAATGACCGTAAGATCTGAAAAAATTTGCTAAACTAGAAACTGAATCATCCACCTTAGTTACATGTTGTGCACCGCAGGTCTCCGCTTTATTAACTTCTAAATTGCTTGAAAAAATTCTATACCAATCCTCCCCGATTGATTTATCACCCTGCAAATAACGGCTATACATTTCTTCCACAAATTCTGCATTATCACCATAAAGGCAGCTTAAACTCGACATAATCACTATAAAAAGTATCAAATACTTATAAGTATAACTTAAGTTTTTTAAAAAAGAACTTTTTTAGTTTCTATACGTCATACCGCCGCGGTATCTCTGAACATAGATCCCGCTAACACGTAGCGGGATGACGATTGTCAGGGTGTCATCCCAGTGCGTGACACTGGTTCACTCTATAATGGCAGCGCCCCTATGGTGTCATCCCAGTGCCCAGACTACTTGGATCCAGAAAAAAGAATGGTGTCATCCGAGTAGCTGACACTGGGATCCAGAAGACTTAATTTCAACCAAGTGGCTGCATAATAAAGGCTAGATCCCAGTGTCACGCACTGGGATGACAAGGTATAAACCTTATCGTCACGCCGCCACGAACCGTCATACCGCGATTCATTCGCGGTATCTCAGCCGCTAACAAGAGATCCCGCTAACACGTAGCGGGATGACGATTGTCAGGCCAGCGCCCCTATAATGTCATCCGAGTAGCCGACACTGGGATCCAGATTGGATACTGAGTTGGTGAGTATAAAAGTATAGCTTCT
>NZ_JAPQLM010000102.1:0-4823 GCF_028981765.1 Wolbachia endosymbiont of Drosophila seguyi | reverse complement strand
ACAGAATAAAAACTAAGTGGTTGACATGGTGAGTAAAATGTAGTAGAATTATAATAGAGTATTTTTCCTTAAAAGAAAGAAGATACTAAAACCTCACTTTTCACCTGAACTGACTTCCTTTACTTGTTAATATATTTTTCAAGCTTTGCCAAGAGAACCCCCACCGTAGTTTTTACTTACATAATGAAAGAGTAAGACCCCAATCAAAACAGCCTTACTCAAAAACCTTTCAAACGCTTAATCTTAAAAGGAGTTCCAACTTATGGTACAAGATTTTTTAACTGATGTCAAACAAAAAAATACTTTAAATGATGAATATTATGATTTTAATAATACTGTAGAACCATTAGAGCAATTTGATGTAGAAGAAATAAAAAGACAACTATTATTAAACATAAGATCATGCCTTTCTTATTTATTCCCAAGGGGAACTTTTCATGGAGATGAATTCCGAATAGGTGATGTGCATGGTAACAAAGGACAAAGCCTCAGAGTAGCATTAACTGGTGGAAAAGCCGGACTCTGGCAGGATTTTGCAACTGGGCAGAAAGGTGATGTTCTTGATATTTGGGCAGGTGCACAGGGAAAAGATACAAAGAGAGACTTTTGTGAAGTGATGGCCTCTATAAGTGAATGTCTTGGATATAACAAGAAATGCGCAAAGGCTGACGAAGACTTCGAGAAATTTATTACCCACAGTTGGAATTATTATGATGAAAATGGTCAGGTCATTGTAAAAATTTATCGTTCTGATCCTCCTAAAGGAAAAAAGCAATATAAGCCTTTTGATGTTAAACAATCTCGGTATGGTGCGCCAAAAGTAAGACCTCTCTATAACATACCAAGTATTTTAAAGTCTGATAAAGTTGTTCTGGTTGAAGGGGAAAAATGTGCAGAAGCGCTGATAGAACAAGGTATCACAGCAACAACAGCAATGTCTGGAGCAAACGCACCAATTGATAAAACAGACTGGTCACCACTTAAAGGTAAGCATATTATCATTTGGCCAGATAATGATGAAGCAGGTAATAAATACGCAAAAAATGCTGAAAAAAAGCTTTTAGAGATCGGAGTTGCATCACTTGCTGTGCTTGAAATTCCTCGAGGTAAGCCTGAGAAATGGGATGCTGCTGATTGTGTAGAGGAAGGTATAGATGTCAAAGAGTTTTTAGCTTCAACTCCGTTGCTTACTATTGATACTCCAGCTACTGATACTTCAAATATGAAAAGTTTAGAAAGATCCACAAAACAGCCACTTAACATTTTAGATTGGAGTGCAGAGCGCTTTGTAGGTCCGGTACCAGAGCAAAAGTTTCTTGTTGAAGGTCTATTTCCTTTAGGTGTTACTTCAATAATAGCAGCAATGGGAGATACAGGCAAAGGTATGCTTCTTCTTGACCTAGCGCTTAAGGTTGCAAGTGATAAGGATCAGATGTGTGGCTTTGGTTCACTTGTTACTGAACATGGATCAGTAGTGATTTTTTCAGCAGAAGATGATGCAAGTGAGATACACCGCCGCTTAGAACGACTCGACCCTAAGTGTGAAAGGTTGAAACATAAAGATAAATTATTTATTGTACCACTGCCAAACGTCAGAGGATCACTTACAATACTCAGAAATGTTCGTGGTAAAATCGTCGAAGTTTCTCCTGAATTCGAATCCGTAATGAAACAGCTCGAGGAAATTAAAGATCTGAAATTGATAGTATTTGATCCACTTGCTTCATTTATCCATGCAGATATAAATGCTGATCCTGCTGTAGGGGATTATCTAATGTGCTTATTATCTGATTTAGCATGTAGTACTGGAGCTTCGATAATTACTGCTCATCACATGAGAAAGCCAAAAGGAGAAAAACCAATATTAACTGCTGAACAAGCACGCGATGCAATTAGAGGTACCTCTGCTCTTGTTAATGGTGTTAGATGCTCATACGCTTTTTGGCCAATAGAAAATACAGCTAGGCTAGAAATCTTTAAGGCAGTAGGAGAAACACCAAGACAGAATGCTTTGTTTCATGGGGCAGTTGTGAAGGCCAATGGTTTAGCTGATCGCACTGTAAGAACTTACCTAAGAAATCAGGAAACAGGGCTACTAGAAGATATAACAATACAACTAACAGTTAAAAATGCTAGTGAAAAAGACCTTAAAATATGTCTTACTGATGCAATTACACGATCTGCTGTTGCAGGACACCCATTTACTCACACAGGAAGCACAGGAGTATATAAACAACGGCATAGGCTACCTGAGATTTTCCACAGTATGGGAAGAGATCGACTAGAGCGTATAGTTCAGGAACTTTTACAAGCAAAGCAGTTAGTTAAAGGAATGTCTACAGGTGCAAAAGAGGATAAGTGGCTTGACATTCCAACTGGACCATTTGCTTGTGGTATAGGAAAGTTCACTCTTGGAGCTGAAGATTTTAGCTATAGGCAAAATTTAATGTTAGGATCAGTCTTTCTTTATGGGTGGCTCTTTAAATATTTTAGAGTTGCCCTATTTTCTCTATTCAATCTACCATCTACCATCTACTCAATCTAACTTCGGAGCCACAACCCTATTATAAGTTATGATTTCAATTAAAAAGGGATAAGACATCAAATGGTTGAATTATATTCCTGATTCCTTGGTTACTAAATAAGTAATGAGAAACTAGGAAGCTAAAGATCGCTTGAATCCTAACCTTTTGCCCTCTATTCCTAAAAGTGTTCCTAGTTATTATGTGTCTGAAGTCAGCCAGTATAGCGGATTCTGCGTTCCTAAAACCCTTATATATTATATATATATAATAGTAATAAATAATAATAGATAATATAAAATAATAGATAATATAAAATAATAGTAAAATACAAATAAAGTACAATAACTTAAATAGCAAAAAGAAAGAAGTCCAGAAAGGCTGCCACAAAATATTATTAAGATATTTACATTTAATGAAAAATACAATTAGTGCGTTTTTAAAAGGCTCTTACTCTCATCTTTTTTTTATGCTGATAAAACTCAAATAAACGTTGGTCTGCTAATGCGGTTTTAAAACGATTCTACGACTTCAGGGTACAATTATACCACCAAGACCTAAGTTGCTCATGTAAGGTAGCTTAAAAATCGATTATGAGGCATTTCTAAATTATTTTTTATCTCAAATTTTTATTTATTACAAAAAACCCTAAAGCTAGTCTATCATGTTTTTTTGTTGGTTGCAAAGAAAATTTTTCAAAAAAGATTGAACAACTTGTGGTGAGTATAAGGGGTTAATGGAGACTATATGAGAATACAACAACTTTTATTGCAAACCTCTGAGCAATTGATTGCAAAACTCTCAGTGATGAAACAATCTTTATCAGCAAATTGTAGATGAAGCTAAAGGAAAAAAGTTTGAAGTTACTGCCATAGAAGAAGAGACAGAAGCTCGTGAAATTTGATTGCTGCTTAAAATGGAGACAAAGAGCAAAGTTTATTTACGTCTCCAACAGAAAAGCTTCTTTTGTAGTAGTCAAAAAAAGCAGAGATATAGGGCTTTCTGAAGGGAGGGGGGCTGGTAGAGACTCATGACCTTGAAACCAGCGATTTGGTCTCATAACCATAGTCTCCCCAAAAGAACCGTGCTTGCGGATTTCCCGCACACGGCTCCACAATACAGCGTTCACACTAGTGCTCCTGTGTATAAAGAAACATATACCTTTGGTTTTGGTAATGGATTTACTTTTAAATAGTGTATAAATTGTTCCCAATCCATACTTTTCTTTTGACTACGTCGGTTTATCCACTTAAATGCTAACTTTGTTACCGGTCGATAGAATTGAATCAAACACCGATAATTTCCGCTAACTCCGAAGTAGCTATAGTGTCCTGTTAGTTTGGCTTTAAGTTTCTGCCACCAATCTTTGAGACAGATACGACTTCGTACCATCTTCAACCATTCTTTGATTTCTTTAATCTTTCTGGCTAGGCTTATTTTTGAAGTTTTCTGCTTCATCATAAGTTTACCATTACGACTTTTTCCACAATAATGTGTAAATCCTAGAAAGTTGAAGCTAGCCGTCCTACGTTTCTCTCTTTCTGCTTGATACCATTCTTTCTTACCAAACTTTACTATTTTTGTTTTATTTTCAGCTATTTCCAACCCAAATTTACTTAGTCTTTGTTTCAGTAATTCTAGAAATTCTTTTGCGTCTTCTTCCCTCTCGCAGCCAACTACAAAATCGTCGCAAAACCTTATTAGCTGTAAATATCCTCTGGCTTTTGGCTTAAATTTCTTTTCAAACCATAAGTCCAGCACATAGTGTAAGTATATATTAGCTAATACAGGGCTTACTATACCACCTTGTGGTGTGCCTTGATCGGTTGCTTTATAACATCCAACTTCGACTATTCCTGCCTTTAGAAATCGTTTTATTAACCACAATAAATTTGGGTCAGCTATTCGTTCCCTTAGACAATTCATTAGCCATTTATGTTGAACATTATCAAAGAACTTCTTGATATCCACTTCTACAATATAGTTAATTGGTTTGTGCATAACTGCTTTATCTAGAGCGTTTATCGCCTGATGACAATTTCTTCCTGGTCGAAATCCATACGAGCTGTCCATAAAGTTTGCTTCATAAATATTTTCTAATATCTTCTTTAGCATTACCTGTACCAACTTATCTTCCGTTGATGGTATTCCGAGACCGCGCTTCTCTTTGCTCCCGGCTTTGGGTATGTATACCCTTTTCACTGGTAGCGGTTGATATTGTTTTCTCTTCATACTTCTAAGAAACTTCCCATTAGTTATTCCTGTTGAACTAAGATATAACCGAATTCCTGTGCCTTTTTG
>NZ_JAPQLM010000101.1:0-8838 GCF_028981765.1 Wolbachia endosymbiont of Drosophila seguyi | reverse complement strand
CGCCAAATACATTAAGTTTTTTGTCATTAATCCACTGCAGAGATTGCGAAGATAAATAAATAGCTTCAGTTTCATGATAAGAGGGCTGGCGGAGTTTGTCAAGTAAGTTTTTCGTTTCATCCAATGCGCTGCCAAAAGTTTGTTATGCAAGAATGCACTAGCCATTTCTCACAGATTCATTTAAACTTAATCAAGTAGGAGTATTATTAACGCGAAAAGAGTTTAATTAGAGATTTAAGTGATATGGCGCGTGAGGAAGATATAAACCAATTAGTAGAAAATGGATTTGATATTAACTCAAAAGATGCAAGTGGAATCACTCTCTTGCATAAGTTCACAAAAGAAGGCGATTTAGTTGGAGTAAAGTCATTACTAGAGCACGAAGCTGATTTCAATGTCGTAGACAACGAAAATAGAAACCCTCTGCATTACGCCATTATGCATGGACACAAGAAAGTTGCTAAACTTTTTGTTAACCAACTGACAATTAATTCCAAGGATAAAAATGGATTCACTCCACTGCACCTTGCTGCACTACAAGATGACACGGAATTAATAGGTTTTTTGATAACAAAAGGCGCAAAAATTAATGAAAAAGATGCCAAAGAGGGCTATACTCCTCTTCATATAGCTTCACTATACGGTTCTAAAAAAAGCGTCCAAATTTTAATTGATAGCGGAGCAAATCTCGAATGTGAAGATAACAATTTTCGTACTCCTTTGTTTTTAACCATTTATCAATGCACCGCACATTATGACAGCAGAGCAGAAATTATAGAATATCTGATAAAGAAAGGTGCAAATATAAAAGCCAAAGATGCAGAAAATAACACTACGCTTTTCCTAGCAGCGTATAACAACAAAATGCAAATAGTAAAACTTATTGCAAAAAAACAGCAAGCAAGTAACGATAAAATTAAACTTAAAGAGTTTTTTTGCACAAAAAACAACCATGGTTTTGATGCGTTAGATTGCGCTATTGAGCATAATAATAGAAAAATGGTAACATTTCTTGTTTCAAAGGGAATAGAAGCAAACGATCAAGATTTTAATGGTAACGCTAGGCTGCATAAAGCTAGCCATAATGGTAACACTAAAACAGTTAAGCTCTTATTGAAGCTTAAGGTAAACGTTAATGCTGTTACTAAATGTAACAGAACTCCCTTGCTACTCGCAGTTAAAAAAGGCCATACACAAATTGTGAAAATGTTATTGGAAGTTAGAGCCAATATGAACATTTGTGAGCAACAAGGTTTTGCACCTCTACATCTTGCTGTTCAAAAGGATTATTTTGATATAGCTCAGTTGTTAACAGAAAAAGGTGCAGACCTTAACATTAAGTGCAATAACGGTCATACCGCAATAGATATGTTCATTAGCAAGGCTCATAGCAAAAAAAACATCGAAGAAAATTACAAAAAATTTTGTAGATTTTTGATGCTTTATCTGAAAGAGCTACATAGTAAACACAAAGCCTGTTGTATACTTTCAACCCTAGCTCTAAGCTTAACAATTATAGGCTTACCATTTATTTTCAAGCCTATTATTAAATACAGAGAAAGAAGTACAATATATAAAAAAATTAGGGCTATGCTGGTCTACATTTAAGTACAAGAAGAGTATACAAAAAATACATAGCCAAAGCTAATACACGACAATTATCTGCTCGATGAAAATGAGATTAAATACATTTTTAATATTTTTATAGAAATCTATTAGTATAGATTTTGTATGCTGTTCTAATGGCTATTTTTAAATGCTTAATACTCCTCTTCATTATTTCTTGCACACATCTACCTACCAAGCAATATCCTATTAACATAGACAATTATAAGCACGATTATCCGTTGCAACAATATAACACCTCTTTGGAGATTAATGAACCGGCAATACCAGAAATTATGCCTTTACCAATAGAGTTTCCCGATCTCACAATCAGTAATCAGCTTATTTCTATTAATGTTAGTGAAGAAGTATCAGTAAAGGATTTGCTGATTGAGATAGGAAAACTTTCTGACGTTAACTTGGATATGGACCCAAAAATATCAGGTAATATTATTTTAAAGCTAAAAGATAAGGATATAAACGAAGTAATTCAGAGTATAGCAAATAGCGCCAAACTGCGTTACTCAACAAGTAATGGTGTAATTAGAATTGAGCAGGACTTGCCATACGCACAAAATTATTACGTAGACTTCATCAATATTCAACATTCTGCTCAAAGCAGTTTCGTCATTAATAACAATATTACTAACAGTGATGGAAGTAACGTTGATAGGGACTATAACAATGTTATGAAGTCTCAATACAGTAGTGACTTATGGAATTCATTAGAAAAAGGCTTGAATGCAATAATGGATGTTAACGGGGTGGATGATGGCGAATTCCTTTCATCCAACAGAGAAGCTGGTGTTATTATTTTGAATGCTAGAAAAGATATCCACAAAGCTGTTGAAGAATATATTAATAAGGTTAAGAAGTTAGCGTCTTCTCAAGTAATGATAGAGGCAAAAATAGTTGAAGTTGTGCTAGATGACAAATACCTTTCTGGTATGAACTTAAATGACTTACAAGATGGAACTAAGTCTATAATAAATCAAGATAACTCCATTATTAACCTAGCAATGAACTTTGGTGCAAATGATCTAGGAGATTTAGTAAAAAATTTAGACAAATTTGGCACTTCAACTGTAATTTCAAGCCCCAGAGTACATGCTATAAATAATCAGCAAGCGATGATTTCATTTACTAAAAACCATATTTATTTTACCTCCGATATACAAAAAGATACTAGAAACTCTAATCAGACCTTAATTACCAAGATGAATAGCGTCCCAATAGGTGTTGTGCTAATAATCCACCCAAGCATTAACATTGATACTAGTGAAATATTCATGGATATACATCCAACTTTATCAAGAATTAACGGCTACACTAAAGATCCAGATATAGAGTACGTCGCACAGCAGAGTAAAATGAAATTAAATAGCGACATTCCAATTGTTGAAATCAGAGAAATGAACTCTATGTTAAAAATTAAGAGCGGTGAAATTATAGTAATCGGCGGGCTTATAGAACATAGAGAAGATAAGCAAAGCTTATTGCATCAGAAATCAAAAAGGCTAGCGAATAATATTAGAACAGTAGAAACTGTCATTTTTTTAAAAGCAACAATCGTACCAACATTTGGTTTGTTAGATAGAAAAGATAAGAATTTATATATATATTAAATTATCACTAAAAATTAAATATCAAACCAACTTCAATATTGTGAGTAGATATGTCATCTGCAACAGGTATCGGAACGCTAAAGTAACGATAGCCGAGAAAGGTTTTGATTTCTGGGATTATTGAATAATCAACACCAAGTTTTATTTGATAAGCAAACCAAGGAACATTCAGTGGCATTGAATTTTGGGGTGACCCATTAATCCTTTTTAATCTAAAAACTGTTGGTCCTATACCAAGACCGATGTACGGAGCAAATTGTGTATCCTGAACGCTGGGATTATAATAGAAGTTTAACAAAAACGCAAATATACTTGCTGATTTATCAAATACCGGAGGAGAATTACTATCTTCAATATTGGCTATAGAATACGCGGCTTCAAAATCAATTTTACCATTTTCTCCAGCATAGTAACCTAAAGACATGCTGCTAAACCACTGGAAATCAATTTTACCATCAAATTGCTGTATACTTTTAATTTCATCTGCCACTATATTTTTTATTATAAAACCATAATGACTTTCAACTAAAGTTAGGACTCTTTTTCCTATTTCTTGTATACCCTTTACAAATATTTCTGAATTATCATGGTATACCTTACCACCGTTAGCGCTAACATAAAAATCAAGTTTTTTTGATTTTTCTTTTGTAGGCTCAGCTTGATCTGCAATACGTGACCACATATTTTTCTGATCAGCTACTTGGAAAACAGAAGGTGGACTACTTTCAAGTTCTTGATATTTTATTGGTATTTCTTTTGCAGTAACCTCCTCAGAACGTATCACACTTTTATTATTGTCTGTTTCTAATTTTAAGGGTTGTACTTGCTCAATGTGTGTATCATTACTAATACAAGTAATAAAAAAATAGACACATGAAATGAAAATCAAAAATAAAGTAATGGATATTCTAGTTATCATAAATGAATTCACAATTATCATTTACAGTATAATTACTATATCGTATATTTCTTCAATGTACAAAAATTAAGAAAAAATATTTCCAATTAGATAATTATTTTCCACTCCTTTAACATTAACTTTCACAATACTTTTGGCTTGAGCTTTTGATTCAAGCTTTATTAATGCAAAATTTTCTGCTCTACCGACATTATTTTGCTCAACCAGAACACTTTGCTTAGTGTTGATCAAGGATTGACAAAAACTGCTCATAATTTCTTTATTTACTTCTCTTAAATTTTTTACTCGTTCTTTACGCACATTCTCTGGTACTTGTGGCATTCGTGCAGCAGGTGTATTTTTCCGCTCTGAATATGGAAAAGCATGTAGGTAAACTATATTTGTTTTTTTCAGTAAATCAACTGTATCCTGAAACATTTCATCAGTTTCTGTTGGAAATCCAGCAATAATATCAGCGCCAAATGCTATATTAGGCCTCAAGCTCTTCATTTTATGACAAAATTCTATCACTTGTTCTCTGTTGTGACGACGCTTCATTCTCTTTAGTATTAAATTATTACCAGATTGTAGACTCAAATGTAAATGAGGCATAAGTCTTGACTCATTAGCTATTAAATCCATTAATTCGTCGTCAACTTCAGCAACATCGATAGAGGAAAGTCTTAGCCTCTTCAACTCTGGTATATCCTTTAAAACTCTCCTAATCATTGAACCAAGTGATGGCTTACCCAACAAATCTGTACCAAAGTCAGTAATATCAACCCCTGTAAACACTACTTCTTGATATCCATTTTCTACAAAGATCCTGATTTGCTCTATAATACTGTTTATTGGCACAGATCGATTATTCCCTCTTGCCTCAGTAATTGAACAAAATGTGCAGCTATGATTACAACCATTTTGAATTTCAATAAATGCCCTTGACTTATCTTCAAATCCATTAATTAGAACAGGTTCTACTTGGTTATCACTGACCAAGATTTTATCGTCATTTAGTAAGTAATTTTCAGCTTTTAGCTTATCTTGATTACCGAGCACTTTACTTACACCAGGAATGCTACTGTAAACTTCTGGATCCAACTGAACAGCACAACCAACTACGATAATTTCTTTATTTGGATCATTTTTGTAAATCTTACGTATCTTTTGCTTTACCTGACGTTCTGCTTCGTTTGTCACTGCACAGCTATGCACCACAACAACATTTTCTCTCTTTGCTTTTTTTAATGCTTCTTTGATTAACTCGCTCTCGTAAAAATTTAGACGACAACCAAATGTTATCACTTCATTCATGTTAGTATTTTTTGCTTTAATAGACCTAAATTATATCAAATATCCAAGCAAAGTCTCTTGCATGACTATTTTTTTGTAAATAAATGCTATGCAAGCAGCAGACACTGGGATCTCAACGATTTTCACTCAGACACAGTATCACTCCTTTGCTTATTATAGTCTTTTGACCTTTTTAAGATACAATCCGGATTGGATACTGAGTTGGTGAGTATAAAAGTATAGCTTCTACGTCATACCGCTGCGGTATCTCTTAGCCGCTAACAAGTAGCGGGATGACGATTGTCAGTGAATCTAAGTTACCTTAGCTACATTTCTAGCTGTAACTATAAATGTATGGATTTTTTATCGTGCCATGTTATAATCAACGTCTTGCTAAAAATTAAATATTGATGAATGAACTAAGAAAGTTAAGTATTACACAAATGCATGACGGGCTCAAAAAAAAGAGTTTTTCTGCCGTTGAACTCGTAGAGGCGCACATCAGTGCGGTTGAAAATGAGAAATTAAATGCATTTATAACAAAAACCCCAGAGATAGCAATGAAAGCTGCTAAAGCTGCAGATGAACATTTCTCTAGGCAAAAGGATGATTTAATCTCGCCGCTCATGGGTGTACCAGTTGGCATCAAAGATCTATTCTGTACAAAAGGAATAAAAACAACAGCATGCTCAAAAATGCTGGAAAATTTCGTTCCGACTTACGAATCTACGGTGTCTGACTTGCTTTTAAAAAGTGGAGCAGCCATGCTCGGTAAGCTTAATATGGATGAATTTGCTATGGGTTCTGCGAACACAAATAGCTATTTTGGCCCTGTTGAAAATGTGTGGATTAGAAAAAGCGATGGGGAAAAAGTTGTTCCTGGTGGATCATCTGGTGGATCTGCAGCATCGGTGGCTGGATTTTTATGCGCTGGAGCACTAGGGAGTGACACCGGTGGATCTGTGCGCCAACCAGCAGCTTATTGTGGAGTGGTTGGAATAAAGCCAACTTATGGAAGATGCTCGCGTTTTGGTATGATTGCGTTTGCGAGTTCTCTAGATCAAGCAGGAGTCATTACTCGTTCTGTCTCTGATTCAGCATTAATGCTGGAAGCAATCTGTGGCTATGATACAAAAGATTCAATATCAAGCGAAAAGCCAGTGCCTAAATTTTCTAGCTTTATAAATGGTGATGTCAAGGGTAAGCGTATTGGTATACCAAAAGAATATAGGATGGATGGAATTTCAGAGGAAATAGTCCATAATTGGGAGAAAGTTGCTTCCTATTTAAAAGAAAATGGCGCTGAAGTTGTTGACGTTACTCTGCCACATACTAAATATGCAATACCAGTCTATTATTTAATTTGTTCTGCTGAAACTTCATCCAATCTTGCTCGTTATGACGGTGTGCGTTATGGGTTCAGGGTTGATGCTGATACCCTTGAAGAAATGTATTCACTAACAAGAGCAGAAGGTTTCGGTAAAGAGGTGAAAAGAAGAATTTTAATTGGCGCTTATGCGCTTTCCTCAGGTCATTACAATGAATATTACGAAAAAGCACAGTGTATCAGGGCATTAATCAGAAATGATTTTATAAAAGCGTTTGAAAAAATAGATTACATACTTGTGCCATCTGCTCCAACAGAAGCTTTTGGCTTAAATGAAAAGCCAGATCCGCTAATTATGTGCATCAATGATGTGTTTACTGTGCCGGCAAGTCTGGCAGGATTGCCTGCTATTTCTGTTCCTGTTGGGCTCTCCAATGAGGGTTTACCACTTGCCTTGCAAGTGATTGGAAATTATTATGATGAAGCTGGAATATTAAATGTGGCAAGTGTGATAGAGCAAAATTGCGGCAGAATAATTAGACCTCTTGCATAATCTATTTTTTGATAGTAATTTTTGCATTAAAATTTGCTTACGCTCCTCAACGTACTCTATGGTTCCATTTTTAGATGAATAGCAAAAACAGGGTATATTAATCTGTTTACAAAATTTTCGTGTAACAGTTCACACTTAATTAAACAGACTGAATTCTGTAATTTTGGGATGTTGAAAAATTTACCTCACGTTGTCATTCCAGCGCATAACGCTGAAATCCAGATTTATAGAAACGAAAAAACTTGCTTGACGTCTGGTAGAGACTCATGACCTTGAAACCAGCGATTTGGTCTCATAACCATAGTCTCCCCAAAAGAACCGTGCTTGCGGATTTCCCGCACACGGCTCCACAATACAGCGTTCACACTAGTGCTCCTGTGTATAAAGAAACATATACCTTTGGTTTTGGTAATGGATTTACTTTTAAATAGTGTATAAATTGTTCCCAATCCATACTTTTCTTTTGACTACGTCGGTTTATCCACTTAAATGCTAACTTTGTTACCGGTCGATAGAATTGAATCAAACACCGATAATTTCCGCTAACTCCGAAGTAGCTATAGTGTCCTGTTAGTTTGGCTTTAAGTTTCTGCCACCAATCTTTGAGACAGATACGACTTCGTACCATCTTCAACCATTCTTTGATTTCTTTAATCTTTCTGGCTAGGCTTATTTTTGAAGTTTTCTGCTTCATCATAAGTTTACCATTACGACTTTTTCCACAATAATGTGTAAATCCTAGAAAGTTGAAGCTAGCCGTCCTACGTTTCTCTCTTTCTGCTTGATACCATTCTTTCTTACCAAACTTTACTATTTTTGTTTTATTTTCAGCTATTTCCAACCCAAATTTACTTAGTCTTTGTTTCAGTAATTCTAGAAATTCTTTTGCGTCTTCTTCCCTCTCGCAGCCAACTACAAAATCGTCGCAAAACCTTATTAGCTGTAAATATCCTCTGGCTTTTGGCTTAAATTTCTTTTCAAACCATAAGTCCAGCACATAGTGTAAGTATATATTAGCTAATACAGGGCTTACTATACCACCTTGTGGTGTGCCTTGATCGGTTGCTTTATAACATCCAACTTCGACTATTCCTGCCTTTAGAAATCGTTTTATTAACCACAATAAATTTGGGTCAGCTATTCGTTCCCTTAGACAATTCATTAGCCATTTATGTTGAACATTATCAAAGAACTTCTTGATATCCACTTCTACAATATAGTTAATTGGTTTGTGCATAACTGCTTTATCTAGAGCGTTTATCGCCTGATGACAATTTCTTCCTGGTCGAAATCCATACGAGCTGTCCATAAAGTTTGCTTCATAAATATTTTCTAATATCTTCTTTAGCATTACCTGTACCAACTTATCTTCCGTTGATGGTATTCCGAGACCGCGCTTCTCTTTGCTCCCGGCTTTGGGTATGTATACCCTTTTCACTGGTAGCGGTTGATATTGTTTTCTCTTCATACTTCTAAGAAACTTCCCATTAGTTATTCCTGTTGAACTAAGATATAACCGAATTCCTGTGCCTTTTTG
>NZ_JAPQLM010000100.1:0-5523 GCF_028981765.1 Wolbachia endosymbiont of Drosophila seguyi | reverse complement strand
TATAGCTAAAGTGACTTAGGTTCTCTAATTGCACATAAGTCAACAATAATTTTCACACAAATCAAAACAGCATATCTTCTCCATAATCCTTGGTAATTTTACATAAGTTAAAAGTAGCATATGGTTCTCTCCGCGGTCTGAGATGACAATAAATTTGTCAAGCCGCATTATACTTGTTAGGCGGAAGTGGACGGCAACATGTTTACCACGAAGTCTAACTAAGTTCTTGCTTGTCCCTTCCATCGGCATTGCTATCTTTATTTTCAATAAAATTATTGTCCTATGCTCTTTTGATGTTTATTGATAATAAAATTCTGTTTTATCAACCAACATCCTATGCATAATTACAGCTAATTTTCTTGCTACTGCTACAATTGCTTTTTTCATTCCTTTTTTCTTCGCAACCCCAGTTTTTTAATTTAAATGTCCTCTTGGTAACTGTAAGCATTGTTTGTGCAGCTTCATATAACATACTTCTACATTCCGCTGGTCCCATCTTTGATATGCTGCCATGCCGATCAACTTCTCCAGAAGAATATTGCCTTGGTGTCAACCCTATATATGCTCCAACTGTATCAGATTTCTCAAACCTATGTGGGTTATCAATTGCAGCTTTATACGTCATTGCTACTATAATCCCCACTCCTGGAACAGTAGTTAACAATTTACAATCATCGTCTTTTTCACCTTGTTCTGAAAGCATTTTGTCAAGCTTTCTTAATGACTTTTCTATTGCTTCCAAACTACAAACTAACGCTTCAATTGAACTCCTACTGATTTCATCCAAATTATTTATTGCCTCTTGTATTCTTAAAGCGAAAGTTTCAAATTTTGATCCTTTACCGACCATGTATCTTCAACAACCCTCTTATTGTTCCAATAACCTGCTGTTTGCTACACATTAGCTGTCTTCTGCTTCCAAGCGCTATTTTAATTTGACAACTGATTTTACTAACACTTCTCATCATCTGCGCTATACCCCTCGCATCGTTTTTATCATTCTTATTGATTCTTGCAGACAACGCTGCTGCCATATGCCTTGCATCTACACAAATTACTGGTAATCCAAAACTCCTTAACTCTTTGCACATTGATATTGACAACTATCCACTTTCTATTCCTATGGGTTCGTATTTTTTGCCTTGGCTAATCTGCTATTGCCTTACTTTCGCTTGCAACAACTTCTTCCTTAACAACTTTTCCTTTCTCATCAACGATACTTATAAAAGTTTCTTTTAATGAGATCGCTATAATATTTCATGACCTACTGTAAAAGTTTAAATTATTTTTGAAGAACCAATTCATTGAATTTGTTACTTCGTGCTAAAATAATGGAGTATGTCTCTCCATCATTCAATAGCAATTACAGTATGTTTAGCTATAATTTGAAAAACAAAAATTCGTCATTCTGCTACTAGTTAGCGGGATCTAGAGGTACCGCGGCGGCATGACGTAGGATTGCTGTCATCCCGCTGCTTGTTAGTGGCTAAGAGATACTGTGAATAAATCACGGTATGACGGTTAAGTATCCCGCTACGTGTTAGCGGCTGAGATAACGCGAATAAATCGCGGGATGACGTGTTGCTTGGGTCAGCTATAGAAGCAAAACTCATCATTTTGAAAGAGGAGGAGATTTTTCCGGACCCTCAGCAGGGATTGATTTTGGATCTGATAATTCTGTATTTACCTTGATTGGCTCTAATGGAGTTTTCTGCTCTTCCGGTTTATCATCTGGAATTGGAACAGGCCAATCCATAATGTTTTGCGGTATAACTTTTGCTTCTTTAGCTTCTTTTTGACCTGTTGAAGATGATGCATCAACTCCTGCATTTTTGGTAACTTCTTGTTTTAGTTGTTTATTTTCTTCTTGCAGTTGCTTTAAATTTTTCTTTAACTCGTCAATCTCTCTTATTTTTTGTTTTAATTGTTCAGATATAGTTAGTTTGTCTCTAGTCAATTTTTTGTTTTCTTGTCTTAACCCACTAGCTGTTCTGCTTGAGTTGTTGTTTACAGCTTGTATACCTTGGTCTTGCTGCTGCATGCTTGTTCCTCTACTTTCATATTCAACTTCAGTTTGAGTTGCCTGACCTTTTTCCTGCTGTAATATGTTCTGCAGTTGCTCTAGACTCTCTTTGACAGATGCCAGCTCTTCCTGTGTACACGTTAACATCCCTTCCTTTTCCTTAAGTTGATATTGAAGTTTTTCTATTTCCCTCTTCGTATTTTCTTCGCTTAGCTCATCTGCAAGTGATCTTCCAGGTTCAAGTTGTCGAATTTCCCTCTCTAAATCTTCCTTTTCTCTCTGTAATTCATTTAATTCTTTAGACAATTGGCTCGCCGTTTCAGCCAATGTATTGTTTTCCTTTTTTGTTTCCATTAACTGTTCTGCCAACTGCTTTTTATGATCATCCTTTAAACCTTCCACTATTTTCTTCAGGTCATTCTCCAAATTTGCATTCTTTTCCTTTAGTACAGTTAAATTAGCTTCACTTTGCTTCAATTTTCTCTGTAATTCTTTATTTGCCTCATTTGTTTCACCTTCCTTATCTTTCAACTGATCATTTAAGTTCTTTATTACATCATTTTTATCCTGTAGTTCTTCCTCTTGTTCCTTTATTCTTTGACCTCTTTCAAATATCGCTCGCTGTTGTTCATTGACTTTATCTCTCAAGGAGTCACGTTCTAATCTTAGATCCTCAAGCTGCTTTGCCTGCACTGCAAAATATTTAGCAAATGTTTCTTTTTCTTCCTCTAATTCCTCAACTTCATCTTTTAATCCTTCTTGCTCATACTCTTCTTCATCACCAGACATATCATCCTCAAATATTTCATCTTCATCACTAAATTCACTGCTGGTGGATATAGAACTTCTACGTGAAGAAGGTGTGCTAGGAGAGGAATACCCACTGCTGCTTGGTGTAGGTGACTGTGGTGTAGATCTTTTGTAAATATTTCCTCTGCTGGTACTTGCTGATCGTCTACACTCTTGGATATGCCAGTAAAAGCTTGATACAGAGTTTTTCCGTTGATAAAAACTTCTTTATTTTGTCCAACTAACTTTAATACTTCTTCTGAACTCGTTATTCCTCCAAATTTTGGCTCACCAATAACACTCTGTATACCACCAGAATCCAATTTTACGGTCATGCTACAGTCTATGCTGTTACCTTCAGAATCCTTAGCCTGCCAATTAATGGTCATTTCACATGAGCTTGAACCAGTAAAATCATAGTGCCTTTCGCTGCCTTTTTTGGTTGCAGTTATTTGACTATCTTTCCCTAAAGATATGTTATAAACCTTACCTTCACTGCTGGTCCTTAAAATATTGCTAATTTCTATTGGTTTTTCTTCATTTTCAAATCTAATTTTGAAGTCATTATCCTTTGTTGGATACACTAAGAAATTTTGACCAGGCAGAGACGACTTAAGTTCTTTATGCATTGCGTCTATTGATTGCTCAAATTTTTGGAACTCCTTTTCCCACTTTAAATTTATCTGTCCTGTAATGTCCTCATCTTTGCGTAAAGGACCAATAAAGTACCAGATTAAATTTTCTTCCTCCAGTCTTTTGATAAAATCCTGAAGATCGTTGCAAGATTCAATGACATTTAAAGTATCATTTTTCTTTTGTTCATCTACATCTAAACTTTGACTTTCAGCTATAAATACATTTTCGTTTTCCTGTGGCATAATTTTACATTTTAAAAATATACTATAATATTAACAGATTTCTTTAAAAAATCAACTAATTGTTGGATAAATAAACTTGAGCATTTGGCCAAAATGTTATATAGTAGTCACTTCAAGAAGTACAGTATGGACAATACCATTATAAGAAAATACGATATTAGAGGTATAGTAGGCAAAGATTTGCAGATTAATGATGGGTACGAGATAGGTAGAAAGTTTGGCCAAACCGTAGCTAGTGTTTGTGTCGGCTACGACAGCAGAATAGATTCACCAGGTATAGAAAGAGAATTAATTAGGGGCTTAACTTTATCCGGTGCAAATGTTATACGCGTTGGGCTATGCTCTTCACCTATGCTTTACGCTGCAACACAAATCACACAGGCGGATCTTGGTATCATAATAACTGCCTCTCATAACCCCAGCGAATATAATGGCTTTAAATTTTTTAGTAATAAAAAAGTCTTCTCAGATCAAGAAATGAAGGAAATTATAAGCAGTCCAATTAAAAACAGCACAAGAATTGGAAGCTTAATTAACATAAATATATATAGTGAGTACATTAGCATATTGAAAAGTGCAGTGAAGAACGATACTACACAGAAATTAAAAATAGCCTGGGATTGTGGAAATAGTCCAGCAAGTGGAATTATAAGGTATATTGAAAAGATCTTGCCTGGTCATACGCACATCGTAACCAATAACTCTATAGATGGGGCATTTCCACTGCATGATCCAGATCCCATAGAGGAAAAAAATCTTGCTCAATTAATTGACATTGTGAAGGAATATGGATGTGATCTTGGCATTGCGCTAGATGGCGATAGCGATAGGGTGCGCTTAATTGATAATAAAGGCAACGTTGTTTCCAATGACCATTTATTTATAATTTTTGCACGTGAAGTGTTGGAGGAATATCCAGAAAGCAAAGTTATTGCTAACGTAAAAATGAGTATGAAAGTGCATGATTTTGTTAGCAAGTTAGGAGGGCAAGTTATCACCTGTGCTACTGGACATTCACTAGTTAAGAAGAAGATGGTAGAGGAAGAGGCAAAGTTTGCTGGTGAATTAAGCGGGCACTTCTTCTTTTCTGAGCTAAGTTTTGATGATGGGCTATATTCTGCTGTTAAAGCAGTTGACATTTTGCTTAAGAAAAACCAAAGCCTATCTCAGGTGATTGAGGATTTACCGAAGTTATATATCACTCATGAAGTGAAGATTGTAGTGAAAGATGAGAAAAAGTTTCAAATAATTGAGTCAATAAAGAAAACACTGGAGCAGCAAAATATTGTATTTTCAGATCTTGATGGTGTTAAGGTAACCGATAATAAAGGTTGGTGGCTTCTTAGGGTATCAAATACGCAAAACTGCATTACAGCAAGATGCGAAGGAGAGACTTTAGAGGGTTTTGAACTTACTAAAAAGGTTTTGTTCCATTACATTGATGAAGCAAGGTCTTTAAATTGTAGCTACTCACAGAAATAAATTTGATTTATAAAATTGACATGAAAGTATAAAGATAAATAGGCTAAATCTACTTATCACCTGGTCAGGCTGCAGCATTATTTCGTGTAACCGTTTGCGGGTCCACTTAATTCTGCAATTCTTTGATCTCACTCATGGAGAGGCCAGTAAACTTAACAATAGTGGTGACATCAACATTATTAGCTAGCATTGTTTTTGCAACTTCAATTTTTCCTTCCTTTTTAGCATCATCAAGTTTTTGTTCAAGAACAGCCCGTTCATCACGAATACGTTTTATTTCCTGTTCGTAGGCAATAAATTCTTTCTCTGACCAGTTGAATCTATTTAGTTCTTCATATGCCTTTTTAATTA